>DATLAJ010000139.1 GCA_035527515.1 bacterium | reverse complement strand
TTCGACCGAATGGTCAAAAACCTGTATTCCTATCATATCTCGATCAAAGAAACTAACAAGATTCTTGGGCAAAAGATAGCGAGACTGCGGTCTGTCCAGGAGATAAGCGAGGCGATTCTGGGGCCTTATGAGCTCGAGCAGGTTCTCTATATGGTGCTCACCGCGCTAACAGCTGGCGAGGGCTTTGGCTTCAATAGAGCGTTCCTCTTTCTTGTGAATAGCACAGAGGAGTTCCTTGCGGGCAAGATGGCCGTAGGCCCCTACGACCACGAGGAGGCCATGCGCATCTGGGGACGCTTCCCAAAGGAAAAAAGGCCGCTCAAGGAGCTGATGAGGGTATGGGATAAGATATGGCTGGAGAGCAAGATCAACCAGGCCGTGAAACCGATTAGGTTCCGGCTCAACAGCCAAGATAATGTCCTGGTCCAATCGCTTATGGAAAACATGATCATAAACGTTCCAGACGTCTCTTCGGACAAACGGGCGTGGCCGATTGCCGAGGGGATCAAGACTAATGCGTTCGCCGTGCTCCCACTCGTAAAGGACGAGCGCAGGATTGGGGTCGTAGTAGTTGACAATTTCGTCACGCGAGCCCCAATACCCGATGAGGACCTCGAGCCGATCGCACCCTTCACATCATTCGTAGCGATCGCTATCCATACCGCCGCCTTGAACGATCAGCTCCGCCGCCAGGTAACAGACCTGGACAAGGCACACAAGAGGCTTCGCTCGCAGCGGCAGATCATAGCTCGGTCGCAGCAGTTGGCGCAGATGGGTCGCCTCACTGCCGACCTCGCCCATGAGATAAGGAACCCGATGACGTTGATTGGGGGATTTGCTCGGGTCTTGGTTCAGAAGCTTCCTAAGCAAGGCGAGCTCCACGATAATGCTCAGATCATCGCAGACGAGGTGTCGCGGCTTGAGCAACTCCTCAACAACGCTCTGAAAATGACGATGGATGAGACGCCGCGCTATGAGCCTGGAAACATCACTTTTCTCATCATGGAGACACTGAACCTGATCTCATCGGAATGTGAGAAGAAATCGATCAGGATAGTTAAAAACCTTAAGGATGACCTTCCGCTAATGCTGCTCGATCGACAGAAGCTCAAGGAAGTCTTTATTAACCTGCTTCAAAACGCGATACAGTCGATGCCTGATGGGGGCACAATCACTGTTTCGTCCGTCCGTCAGGATGGGAATCTTCAGCTATCGATTTCCGATACAGGTGTTGGCATAAAGGAGAGTGAGAAGGAGTTCATATTCAATCCTTTCTACACATCGAGCCCCGGTGGAACAGGTCTGGGACTGCCTCTTGCCAACAGGATCGTTGAGGCCATGTCAGGGAGCATCTCCATGGAGAGCAAGGTCGGCCAGGGCTCAACGTTCCGGTTGACCATCCCAATAAGAAAAGTAGAGACTAAGAAACCAACACCCCTAGCGAAGCTCGCTCACGAGGCATGACTGTTGTTTGAAAAAACCGAAAGGTGGTGATCCGATATGGCTACGGTGCTGATTGTGGATGATGACGCTGCTTTGAGAATGCTCTACGAGGAGGAGCTCTCAAACGAAGGCTGGGAGGTTACACTCGCCGGCTCGGGAGAAGAGGCGGTTAAGAACATCGCGGAGAAAAGGCCGGATATCATTGTTCTCGACATTAGGATGGAGGGACTTGACGGGCTGGACACGCTCCAAAAAATCATGACAAGCGATAAATCGATCCCTGTCATCCTGAACACTGCTTACAGCAGCTATCAGGACGATTTTAGGACGTGGGCCGCCGATGCCTACATTGTCAAATCATCCGATCTAAGCGAATTGAAAATTACTGTGCGCAAAATCCTTGAAGAAAAGGGCGCAAGCTGACCTCGAGGCGATGCAGTGATAACGCCCCAACAGAACCCAAACCACTTCTGTGGTAGCCGCCTCAAGCGCTGGATTCCACACGCGGCAGCGGCATGGCTTGGATGAATCTCATGTCCACCATCTCCAGACAGCGTTACGCCTCAGTGGCCGACCGTGCTCGCACCCCGGTAAGATTGAAGCGCAGCGGTAGGAAGCAGTGAACTACGAGCTTCTCAGGACTGATTTCCTCGTGATCGGCAGCGGCGTGGCCGGCCTGAGAGCGGCAATAGCGCTAGCCGATGCGGGCGATGTGGTGGTCCTTGCTAAGTCCGCGCTGTCCGAGGGTAGCACCGAGTACGCTCAGGGCGGCGTAGCGGTGGCGTTAAGCGACGATGACGAAATAGTTTTTCATGAGCAGGACACTCTCAGGGCTGGCGCGGAGCTCTGCGAAAAGGATGCCGTCCGAATACTGGTTACAGAAGGCCCCACACGAATAGAAGAACTGATCGAATGGGGCGCCTCGTTTGACACAGAGAACGGGAAGCTGTGGTTCAGCCTTGAGGGCGCACATAGTAAAAGGCGCGTGATCCATTCGCATGGCGATTCGACCGGGGCGGAGATCGAGCGCGCCCTTTTAGCAAAGGCCAAACCACACGAGAACATAACATTTCTCGACCACGCATTCACGATCGATCTCTTGGTCCACGAAGGCACATGTTGTGGTGCGTTCATTCTTGTTGGCCAGCAGCGTTTTTGCTTAGTCTGTGTCGAGGCCCAGGCAACGGTTCTCGCGACGGGCGGCGCTGGGCAAGTTTATTCTGTTACGACCAACCCAGAGGTTTCAACCGGGGACGGCCCAGCGATCGCCTTCAGAGCTGGCGCGGAGCTCACGGACATGGAGTTTGTGCAGTTTCATCCAACAGCACTCTACAAGAAAGGTGTGCCCACATTTCTTCTCTCCGAGGCGATGAGAGGAGAGGGTGGTGTCCTGCTAAACGCCAAGGGCGAACGCTTCATGCTAAGGGCTCATCCTCAGGCGGAACTTGCCCCCCGGGACGTCGTCTCACGCGCCATAGTCACGGAGATCCATGAGTCGGGCAGCGATGAAATGTATCTTGACTTGAGACATCTTAAGTCGGGCTTTGTTCAAGAGCGCTTTCCCCGGATATACGAGACCTGTCTGAAGGTCGGCCTGCGCGCCGACAGGGACTTGCTGCCGATCCGGCCCGCGGCGCATTACATCATGGGCGGCGTGCGATCGGACAAGAACGGCAAGGCCTCTTTGCCGGGGCTGTTCGCGTGCGGCGAGGTTGCGGGCACCGGGGTCCACGGGGCAAACCGCCTCGCCTCCAACTCCCTTCTCGAGGGGATAGTATTTGGCAAACGAGCTGGCGATTCGGCCAAAGAGCTGCTTGCGCGTTCAGCTGGACCTCCTGAGTCGCTCATTCGAGGTCTCGTGCACGAGCTCGCTTTGAGATCAGATATCTCTCTCAACGAAATCGGCGAGGCAAAGAAGCAGATGCGGGAGATGATGTGGGAGAACGTGGGCATAATACGGGACTTCGCGGGGCTCGAGAGTGCCCGTGCGGTGCTGTCAAGGCTTGCCTTCCTTGCGGAGATAACGCTTCCGGACCCTGCTGCGCTGGAGGCGAGAAACATGTTTTATACCGCGGCCGCTATCCGGTTTGCCGCGGCAGAGCGAACTGAGAGCAGAGGAGCGCATTACAGATCGGATTTCCCCTCAGCGGATGATCAGCATTGGCTCATTCATAGGACGATTCCGGCAGAGATGGGGCTGGACTCACTGCTGGCTTAGTCTGGGCCCGCGCTACACGTTGGACAGAGGACATGGTTCTGCGGCCGAGCGCGGGTTGATTTGAACGAGATAGTTATGATACCTTGTCTAGTAATGAAGGGAAGGCGGGCTGTTAGATGGGAAAGTCTCAGTTGCATCTCAGACCGTGCTCTCACAATTTGAAAGGAGACCGTGATGAACCGCACGAAGCGTGCATTCCTTACGTATGAGGCATTAGTTCTTGCAGTAATCTGTTTGCTTCTAATATCGCCGCTTGCTCACTCTGAGACCAAGTTTCTCCCGGGCTTCAAGCCGGCGGTTCTCAAGATCGTCAACCTAGACATCTCCAACTTTCCGACGGTCAACTGCGAGGTAGCCTTTCGCTACTACACTGGTGAGGAGATCTCTTTGAACGGGGACCTCACGCTAAGGCTTTACGAGGATGAGATACCGATTACTGACTTCACCCTGCAGTCCTCTCGCATGATCGCAACCGTCTTCCTTATTGACACGAGCGGTAGCATGCGCGGCCGAATGGAGAGGGTGGCCGAGGGCGTCAAGGCGTATCTTGAACGGCTGGGCCCGGACGACAAAGTAATGGTCATGGAGTTCAATAGTTGGCGCGGCTACACACCAGTCGTTCAGGATTTCACCAACGACACTGAGCTGATTCAGAAAACGATCGCAAACCTAGAGCCTCGTGGTCAGACCGCTATATACGACGCTGTGGCCGACGCCAGCGACAAGTTCTACCCCACCTACCGTGATGCTGCGAAAGTAATAATCGTTCTGAGCGACGGCGAGGATAACAACAGCGTCCGGGAATGGTTCACGGCGATAAGCTTCGCAAAAGAGCACAACATAAGAATCTTCTTCGTGGCGCTCGGCCCTGAGGCTGATACAAGAACCTTCTCTCGAATCTGCCGCGAGACAGATGGCAAGGTCTTTACCGCCCCCACGGAAGAATCGCTGCCAGATACTTACGAGAGCATCTCAAAAAGCGTTCGTGCAAGAGGCGCCGTGCTTAGCTACCAGACCAATGGCAATGTTACCGCAGACGGCCGCCCGCATTACCTCCAGGTTGGCGTCTATAAGGGAGCGAAGTTGTGGGCAAAATCATCTCTTAAATCCTACAAGTTCAGAATCCTGAAGACAGCTGACCAGCTGGCACGAGATGAGCAGGCAAGGCAGGCTCTGAAGGAAAAGAAGGAACAGGATGCGGCTGCGGCTGCGCAGGCGAAAGAGGCCCCCGAGAAGGCGAAGGCAGCAGAAGCCGCCGAAACGCCCAAGCCGGACGCGAAAGAGGGCGAACAAGCCAAGGAAAAACCTGCTGCGGAGGCAGAGCCTAAGTCAGAGGCCAAATCTGAAGAACAGCAAAAGAAAGAAGAATCCAAGGAAAAGCCCAAGGCGGAGAAGAAGGGCGAATAACGTTCTGCCGGAGGGCTGCTGCTTAGATTAGCAGTCAACCGCAGAAGCCTTTTTCACGCTAGCCTGAGTTTCCGCTTTGACTAATTGTCTGGTTTGATTCTGTAGGCTAATGCGACTTGTATTGGGCGTTTGTGCCTGCTGGCCTGCGTATTACCCTTCGCATCAATAGGTCTGCAATCCTACGTTCAAAAA
>DATLAJ010000138.1 GCA_035527515.1 bacterium | reverse complement strand
CAAGCGACGTCTCGTTAGCATCCTCGTCCTCGATGCCGACGAGGCGCCCTACGGGGTCGTATTCGTGAGAGTAGCTTTCTAGAAGAGTCTCGTCCGACTTGCGGGATGCGGCCGACGTGACCTGGCCCTTGAGATCGTATTCGTAGTCCGTGTAAGCACCGTTGGGCAGGTCGATCTTGGTTCGCAAACTGCTGCTGGTGGCGTAATCGAACGCCACCGTGCCGCCAGTCGGGTATGCTATCGAAGTCAGACGCAGAAGAGCATCGTAGTAGAGGCTCGTAACGCCCGCCTCGTAGTCCTTGACGTAGGTCCGCAGGCCCGCGTCGTTGTATTGGTATTCGATCGAGGCGCTGGCGGTGGAGTTGGTCAACTTCGTCAGCTGCCCGTTCAGCCTGTATTCCATCGTGACGTCATCTATGCCATCGCTCACCTTCGTCCTGTTGCCAACCTGATCACACTCGATGGTTATGTCTGAGTCGTTGGGGTAGTCGATGCAGATAACTCGGTTGTCCGCGTCGTAAGTATAATTGGTTATCTGACTCGTCGCGTCCGTGCGCTTGGTGCAATCGCCTTTGTCGCTGTATTCGAACTCATACGAGTTGCCCAGAGCGTTAGTCTTTTTGACGGGCCTGTTCATCTTGTCATATTCAATCGTGGAGACGGTCACGCCATTCTCATCGGAATGTTCTCCTAAACGCTCATTCGTTACTCACCTCGAAGGGGGATGAGGCGGAGCGATAGACGTTTGAGATTGAGGAGGGGGCGGTGAGGCCGATGTAGAACGTGTATGCGCCGGCTGGGGCCTCGTTCGGGAGGGTGGTGTTCAGGAGGACGAGGTCGGCGATGGCTCCGTATGCAGGCAGCGGGACGTTCGCGAAGTAGGGCACGGGATACGCGAACAGAGCTAGACCGGTCGGGCCCTGGCCGTCGGGTGGGTCCGGCAGGGGCAGGGGCGGAGGCGCGAGGTCCTTCATGTCCGGTGTGTTGGGTATCGAGCCCGGCCCGGTGTAGCTCGGCCCGGGCTGCAAGAACTCCGTGCTGCCATCGAACGCCGCGTAGAATATCGGAAACGGAGGCGCCGCCTCTTGACCCGCTATGTAGAACACTTGCCCGCTCGGCGCCTGAATACCAACATAGATGTCCGCGTCCACGGGATGGGCCCGGTATATGATTGAGACGGTCAACTCAAGTGCAGCGTCATTCTCTCGGTTGGCGATGAGCGCCTCTGGCGCAAGGACGAAGTTCTCTTCAGGCACAAGAACATTCAGGCCGAACCAATAATTGCCGAGCCAATCCACCCCAGTGATGGCAGTGCTGCTCTGCGCAAACGATTCGGGGCAGGTGAAGCCGCGCCACTCCTCCCCATTATAGACCGCAATCACCGAGCAAGTAATGCCGGCGTTACGGTCGTCCAGCGCCGCCGACTTCTTCTCGCGGTCATACAGCAGCGCCACGAAATCACCGCTGTGTTCCACTATCCGTGCCGTATCGCCAATCGGTATCATCAGGTTGGCCCAGGGCAGGGCTGGCATATCGTGCCAGGTCTCCCCGTCAAATAGCTCGAATCGCACATCCGTTCCTGTCCATTCCCTGAGCCACTTCATGTTTCGTGCGTCAACCCCCACATAGGAACGAGGTGCATTCTCGAGTATGCGTTCGATGCCCGTTGCACTGAGCTTCTGAAAGCCTCCATACTGACCGTAACCGTAACATTCCTCCCTACCTTGGAATGACAACCAGATGCAATCATCCACGCGGTCGGGCGCCATGCACGATATGTCAAATGGGTTACCGGTGGGGCGGAACTCAGCCGCCCAGTTCGCCTCCGGCCAGATACACACCAGCGAAGTGGGGTTATATACGCCCAGGTCCCGCCGCAGCCAGACCCTCCCGAATGCGTCTGCCTCAATCTGGTCAATGTTGTCAAGCGGAATACCGTCCCACTCGGCGCGTGTCTGCCAAACGTCGCCCTCCAGAATCGCCAAGCCGCTCTCGCCAGGCCTAGCCCAAGCAAAGAAGAAGCTCTCGCCCACCTGGGCGGGCCCACGGTAAAGCAAGGATTCCGCCGGGGGAGCGAAGCTATCGCAACGGCCTCCTCGACCGATACGCCACAGGAAGTCCGTCCGAGACGGGGAGGACCAGGCCTCGCCGCCTCCAAGCCATATCGAGCCCTCGTCATCGATCCGGAGAATGTCCGTGTCCTCCCACGGCAAGTCAGCCTCAACTTGATAGGTGACCCAAGCGCCCTCTGAAAGCACAGAGATAGCATACTCATATTCCCCCTCTTCCAGAGAACACAAGAAGCCCACCGCCCCGTCCTGCTCATCTGCGTCAATGTCCAGCACGACATCACTTGCCAGACCATCATCGGAGGTATAATGACGCAACTCTCCCTGATCGAGGCAATAGGCACCGTCCCGACCAACCTCTATCCAGAGACGACCCTCTGCGTCCACAGCCATTGATGGCCATCCCTCGATCGACCGATCGAAGGTAAGCACGCTCGATTCGCCGTCAACATAGTGTATCAGCTTCAGAACAGCCGCTGTGGAATCTACCCACAGCACCCAAACGTCTCCCGCAATACCAGGAGTAATCCTCTCTGCCTTTCCCGGGCCTAGATAATCCTCCAACCAGTAAAGACTCCAACCTCCGGCGTCCAAGACCGCAATGGCCCCCTTCAGGCCCACCCACTTCCTGCCCAGAGTGTCGATCGCAAAAGCTCGCACTGAGTTTCCCGGCAGGAAGTCGTCCACAAGGAAACTCTCGCAGTGCTCCCCGTCGAAGTGCCATATCCCCCTGTAATGCGAGAACCAAGTGCCGCTGCGCCAGTCTGCATAGAATCTGACGTCGCGCTCCAGCCAGCCTAGATCAGGCAGACCGCAACGCTCGTCAAAGTCGCGCAATCCTAACCCGTCATAGCAACGTATCGCCCCCTTCGTGGCCTGGCCAGGCCCTTCATAACTAGTCAAGAGCCACGGAAGGATTGACCAGAGCTCCCCGCCGGCCACAAGCCCGACAACGGACGCTTCCTCCGATGAGAAAAGGTGAGTCTGCAAACCCGTTGCCCTGTCTATCAGCACCGCCCCTTGCTCGGTGCCCACCGCAATCCAACCTTCCCCGAGGGAGAGATCACAGTAACGGTAGGGCAGGTCAAAGTACGGGATGTAGCTCGCATGGTCGATCGTGGGCGATCGAGCAACGGAAATCCTCTCCTGAGCCCCCACGAAAAGCACAATCACTAAAACCGCGGAAGAAAACCGCAGAATCCTCATAGCTATCCTCTCCTTAATCTCTAAACTACCATGTCTCTAAGGGCGTCGCAGGAGCGTTACAGTAACCCATCAGCGTGTTGTCATCCGGAACATCTGGGACTCCTAGTCCGGCGCCATAAGTCTGCGCGCAAGACCCAACCCCTTGCCCGCCGAGATACGCAGAGAACGCATTGGCGAAATCGATCATCTCTCCAATCATCTGCCCCAGGTCGTTGTTGTAGCCCGGCGGAATCTGGCACCCGCCCTCATACAGCAAGCCTTCCAGAACCGGGCCGCTGAACTCGGTCAGGTCCTCGGCGCGGGTCGAGGGCAACGGAAGGTCGTGGCTAACAGCGTATTGAAAACCTCCGGTCAACATCGTAGAGAAGCGCTCGTCGCAGCAATGAGCACACCCGGTGTACTTCTCGTCGTCGTAGAACAGAGAGCTAGTATGAGCGTCATTGCAGTACGTGCTTCCCTGATAGCCCGGTTCTTCATCCTTCTGCCGGGCCAGGCTCCACGCAACTCCGCTGTGGCAGAGCTTCGCGCACCGGCCGTATGAATACCCACTCATCTTGCCCTCCAGCTCATCTCTCGGGTCGGACATCGCCGTCTCACCCACCATGCAAAACGGGGTGCCTGATTTGGTTAGCGCTGCCTGAATCTGAGTGCCCCAGTCCCAAGTGTATGAAGTGAACGCCCCGGCTTGGATCCATCCATAGAGACAAACTGCCGAACTGCTTCCTGATCACTTTCATGTAGTTGAGTCCCCACCCTCGGGACAGGCCAAAGGTAGTCAGGTTTGAAGAATCATAGTAGCGATAAACGTGGATCGGGATGTGACCCGGAACTGCGGGGTCAAGGGCCGAAAACACGAGCTCACCGGTCGAGGTGAGAACTCCCTGAAGGTACTCACCCTTCTCCGCTGGGACATACGTGGTGAAGTTGCTTATCAGATAGGACGAGTTGCCGCGCCCCATCCCACGCTCCATGCGCATGACGCGCGAAGCGTCCGCAGTTCCTCCCCGACCACCGCCGCCACACGCGAAAGCCCGGTGCAGGTCCGCACCGAATGTCGTCAGAAAGAAAAACAAAACTAGCCATACAAGTTGTCTGCTACGCCTCATCTCGGACATGTGCCGTCTCCTTTAGTCTAATAAGACCTGTGTTGTATAATCACTATTAACCTTTGGCTGTATTAGGCATTTTCTGTGCCAAAAGCGGTGAAAATGTGCCGAGCTCGATCAGTGAACCATCCGACCAATGGGATCGCCAGTCATAAGAGCAGTTTGGATGGTTCGTCTGACGGCGAGCCGCCGCTCCCATAACCTGGGCCGAGGCGCCGCATCCGCGTCGCTTCGGCGAGTGAGGCGAGTGAGGCGCAGGCGCCTCGCGCTTCCTTTTTTTGTGTCTGACCGCAGGAGAGCGGGACGACCAGCGACAGTGGTGCCGTAGAAGGTGCGCTTCTGCTCCATCGTGCGGTGTGCGTATTGTCCCGACGTTGTGGGAGCGGGCGCCAGGGCAGAATCGAGTCGTGGGGTGGCTGACTCGGCCTCGATACCCTAAGATGGCCAGAACTGTCCGATATACACACAGCTTCATCTCTCTGGGGCCAACTTTAGGCCCGAACGATTAGCCAGGCG
>DATLAJ010000137.1 GCA_035527515.1 bacterium | reverse complement strand
GCGAGGACTTGATACTCGTCTCGGACGATGCTTCGCTTATCGCCGAGATAATGAACACGGAGCGTGTGGCCAGATATGTTGATCGGCGAGTCGGCGAGCTTGAGCTCCTCATCCCCTCAATCCACAGGGGAGACATCAAGCAGGCTATGACTCGCATCGGCTACCCAGTAAAGGACGTGGCCGGCTACGTTGATGGGACGTTCTTCGAGTTTGCCCTGCGAGAGTTCATGTCAGACGGCGCCGAGTTGAAACTTCGGGACTACCAGCTCGCCGCCACGGATGCCTTCTACGCGGGTGGCTCATCCGAGGGCGGAAGCGGCGTCATAGTTCTGCCGTGCGGCGCGGGCAAGACAGTCGTCGGGCTTGCAGCGATGGCGCTTTTGAAGTGCGAGACGCTGATAATCTGCACGAATATCGTAGCGATTCGGCAGTGGATGATGGAGATGCTCGACAAGACGAACGTGTCAAGCGCGGACTTCGGTGAGTACAGCGGCGAGCGAAAGAAGATCAAGCCAATAACGCTCACAACCTACCAGATGCTGACGCACCGCACGAGCAAGGATGCAGAGTTTCGGCATTTCAAGGTCTTCGATGAGAAAGACTGGGGTCTGATAATCTACGACGAGGTCCATCTATTGCCCGCACCGGTGTTTAGGATAACCGCGGCACTTCAGGCGAGGCGGCGCCTCGGTCTGACGGCGACGCTTGTTCGTGAGGATGGGCTGGAGGCCGACGTATTCAGCTTGATAGGCCCGAAGAAGTTCGACGTGCCCTGGAAGGACCTCGAGAACCGAGGCTTCATTGCCGAGGCGCATTGCACGGAGGTGAGGGTTGAGATGCCGAAAGATGTGCGGCGCAGCTACTCGCTCTCGGTTCACCAGCAGAAGTATAGGCTGGCCGCGGAGAACTACCGCAAGTTGGAGGTTGTCAGACGGCTCGTGTCGGCGCACGAGGGCGAGCCGACCTTGATAATCGGCGTTTATATCCGTCAACTTCAGGAGATAGCGGATGAGCTACAGGCGCCGTTCATCCACGGCGGGACGCCGACCGTTGAGCGGGAGATGCTCTATGACGATTTCAGGGCGGGCAAGATCAAGATTCTCGTCGTGTCGAAGGTGGCGAATTTCGCCGTCGATCTGCCCGACGCCAGCGTCGCTATACAGGTCTCTGGCACGTTCGGGTCAAGGCAGGAGGAAGCGCAGCGGCTTGGGCGGATACTGAGGCCGAAGAGTCGCGGCCAGAAGGCGTTTTTTTACAGCATTGTCTCGAAGGACACGAAGGAACAGGAGGCGGCGATGAACCGGCAGCGCTTCCTGACCGAGCAGGGATACGCCTACAGCATCTACGACTGGCGGGAGCTGTTTGGTGAGTAGGTCTTTTGAGGTTCTCGGTCATTGAAGCCGTATAAGCCCTTTGGAACGTACGTGCTGGCTGCATGGTTTACATAGCCCAATCCGAATTCTCGGAGGGCATCTCCGCTCTTGACAACCCCTGGAGGCATACTTACTATCTCCTCGATGAAGAAGTGCCTTGTTAGGCAATAGACTGCGAGTGTGCAGGCCACAATCGTTTGGGAAAGTATGATAATGAGCGAGCTTGGGCGGGAGGAGATACTCAAGAGGGTCGCCGCTGGGGAGACCCTCGAAGGCCTCGACCTCTCGAAAGGGAATCTGGTAGAAGCTGACCTTACCAACGTCAATCTCAAGGGGTGCAACCTCAGTGGAGCGAATCTTTACGGCGCTGTTCTTGAGAGGGCTGACCTCTCCGGAGCGGACCTCTCCGGAGCGGATTTGTACAAAGCTGACCTTCTAGGAGCCAAGTTGGCCGGTGCAAACCTTTCGAGGGCTCGCTTCAAGGATAGCGACCTTGGGAATGCGGACCTTTCGTCCGCCGATCTGACGAACGCGAATCTGGAGTGGGCAGACCTGAAGAACGCGAAGCTTCTGAACGCTAAGCTTGAGCGCTGCAATCTATATCAGGCCAACCTGAAGCGAGCGGACCTCTCCGGTGCGGATTTCCGAGGCGCTAGTTTTGAGAACGCTACTCTCAGAGGCGCGACGCTCAAGGGGTGTTCGGGAGAGGTTAGCAGTTTCTACAGGGCGAGGTTGACAGATGCTAACCTGGCAAATGCGAAGCTTGATGGCGTCAACCTAAAGCAGGCGGAGGTCGCCGGAGCGAACTTTAAAAATGTCTCGGGACTAAGCGACGAGCAGATCGAATACGTGCGCGCAAATGGCGCAAAAGGTCTGTGAGGACCGGCTTTGCCTCATTAGGCGAGAGCGGTCCTGCACTTATTAACTCGGTAGCAAGAAGAGTGGGTATGCGTTTTCTTGAGGCTAGTTATTGTTTCCTTGCCAAACATATAACAGATTGTTCTGAACCGGGGCAGTGATATGGATGTAGGCGAGAAGAAGCGTCTCTCTGAGACAGCCAACCAAGTTCGCATCCTAGTTCTCAACATGCTGACTAAAGCGTGTTCGGGCCATACAGGTGGGTCTCTTTCCGTGGTGGATATTTTGACATATCTTTACTTCTACAAGATGCGACACAAGCCTGAAGACCCCGATTGGCCAGAGCGTGACCGGCTCGTCCTCTCGAAGGGGCACGCCGCTCCCACACTCTACGCGCTGCTCTCGATGTGCGGCTATTTTCCCCGATCTGAGCTGTTCAAGTTGCGGCGTGTGAACGGCTCATTGCAGGGCCATCCGGACGCGCGGCGGACGCCCGGAGTTGAGGCTTCGACCGGCTCGCTAGGTCAAGGGCTGTCGATGGCGAACGGAATAGCGCTGGGCCTGCGCCTTTCGGGGATTACGTCTAAGGTGTATGTGATCTTGGGCGATGGCGAGATTCAGGAGGGTCAGATTTGGGAGGCTGCTATGAGCGCCTCGCATTACAGGCTTGGCAATGTGGTGGTGATAATCGACGCCAACCAGCTTCAGATCGACGGCCGTGTCGAAAATATCATGGGCGTTGAGCCGATAGCCGCCAAGTGGGAGGCGTTTGGGTGGAATGTGCAGGAAGTTAACGGGCATGATTTCTCACAGCTCGACGCTGCCGTGAGCAAGATGGAGCAGTCGAGCGACGGCAAGCCGAACGTTGTCGTGGCGAGGACCATTAAGGGCAAGGGCGTCTCATTCATGGAAGGGAAGTGTCAGTATCACGGCGTGGCCCCGAAGATGGACGAGCTTCGGCGGGCAATGGACGAGCTCGGTGGCGAGGTCCTCATCGAGGAGGATAGCTGATGGGGCTTGGGGACCTGTGCGCCGGGAAGCATTTGACTGGCCTTCGCGACATTTACGGCGAGACGCTGGTCGAGCTCGGGGAGACGAACAAAGATATCGTCGTTCTCGACGCTGACCTGTCGCAATCCACGAGGACGGCGTGGTTCGGGGCGAGATTCCCTGATCGCTTCTTCAACATGGGTGTATCCGAGCAGGACATGATTGGGACGGCCGCGGGCCTTGCACTGGCGGGCAAGGTCCCGTTTGTGAGCACTTTTGCCATTTTCGAGACGGGTCGAGCTTGGGAGCAGATACGGCTTGGGCTCTGCCTTTCGCAGCTGCCCGTGAAGCTCGTGGCCAGCCACGGTGGGATCACCGTGGGGGAGGATGGTCCCACGCATCATTGTGTCGAGGACGCCGCGTTGATGCGAGTTCTCCCGAACATGACGGTCGTTTTCCCGGCGGATGCGTGCGAGATGCGAAGCGTCATTATTCAGAGCCTGTCCATGAAAGGCCCACTTTATGTTAGGGGCTCTCGAGAGAAATTCCCCGATATAACCTGCCGCGATACTGAGTTTAGGATAGGCAAGGCCTCCGTCCTCAGGGACGGGGGCGACTTGGCGATAATCGCTTGCGGCCTGATGGTTGATTTCTCACTTCAGGCGGCTCAAATGCTGGCCCAGGACGGTATTGACGCCCGCGTCATCAACATGTCAACGCTGAAACCCATCGACACTAAAGCAACGATTGCAGCGGCACGAGAGACCGGGCGCATCCTGACCGTCGAGGAACACTCTATAATCGGCGGGCTCGGAAGCGCGGTATGCGAAGTGCTCAGCGAGAGTTATCCCGTCCCGGTGCGACGATTAGGCGTTCCGGACCGATTCTCGGTCTCAGGTCCCTCGGGCGACTTGCTGAGGAGGTGCAAACTGACGCCGAGGGATATAAGTGAGGCTGCACTCGAATTCTGCAACGACAGGCGCCATTTGACTGTCGTGCAGAAAGCGCTCTCAGAACCACAAGGGAGCAGTCATCGCCACAGCATCCAACATCAGGAGGGCAACAAAAAGTGAAAAGAGCGCTGATCATCGTAGTAATCCTTCTCATCGCGGGGTTCGCGATATCTTATTACGTCACCGATATGTTCGGCCCTTGGGCCACCCACCGCAAGACAGCCACAACCGAGACCGGGCTCCAGAAGGCAGCAACGGCGGCTCCTGCCCCGGAGCTGCTCTCTTATGTCCCGAGCTCTGCCGCGCTGTGCGTGCACCTCATCGACATCGCAGCGCTGAAGACAGCGGTCCAAGGCAGCAACTACTTCAAACAGCTCTCGTCAAGTCCCTTTTGGCAGACGACTGTCTCGGTCGCGGAGAAGCAGCTTGAGCAGAACTTCAAGGACCGCAGCCTCGAGACGGCAGTTGAGGCTGAGCCTCCGGACCTAGGGCTCTTATGGGACCTTATCGGCGACGAGATCGTGATAGCATACATGCCTGGCGAGGCGCCGGACAGGGGGGGCACTGCGTTTCTGGCAAAGGTAGGAAATCCCGAAAAACTTAAAAAGATAGTCAAGTTAATCAAGGAGACTGCCCAGAACAACGGATTGACGCTCAGCGAGACCAAGTATAATGCCGAAACGATAACTAAGGTGGTCGGAGAGACTAGGCACAAGAGACCGTTGTTTTTATCAGAGGATAAACACGGGTCGATCGAGGGTCCGTTGTCCTTGTATAAGGATAAAGACGGGTCGATAAAGATGGGGGTCGCGCCCGTGGTCAAAGAGACCGAGGTCTTCTATCTATGTCAGACTTACGGTCTGCTGACCGGAGCAAATGACCTTGCGGCCCTGCAATCTATAATTGACCTGGTCTCTGGGAACAAGAAGGACTGCCTCGCAACCTCCGCCAACTACACTGAGGTCGCGAGCGAGTTGAGGCCCGGCCACTTCGGCGAGTGCTTCATGAACCTCGGCGTCGATTGGAGCAGCGTATTCCAAGCGATCGTTGAGAGCAAAGGCGCCCCGACTCAGTCTAAGGTGGGGGCTATGCCGAAGATGGCGGGGGACTCCTTGACGCGGTTCTACGTGAAGGATGGCGTCCAGTTTGAATCTTACACGGCCTTGGATGTTGAGAAAAGCGATGCCACGGTCACCGGTTTTTACGGGTTCCAGCCAAACGGCCTCCCTATTCTTTCGGCTGTCCCGGGGGGCTCAACGATGATGACGGCTATGAACTGTTTGAATGCAAAGCAAACCTACGAGCTCGTGATCGATTCGGTGATGGCTCGGAATCCGATGGCCGCCGTAATGGTAACGGGATTCATCGCAGAGCTCGAGAAGAAGATCGGCATATCAATAACAGAGGACCTTCTGCCGGCTGTTGGCCACGACATCGCCTTCTACTATAAGGGCGTGAGCTTCGAGCAGGACATACCTCTGCCGGAGTTTGGCTTTGTGTGCAGCTCCAGCAATCCCGAAAAGCTGTTCAACGCATTTCCCAAGATCGGAGACTATCTCCTGAGTTTTGACAAGGACAAGGCCCTCAAGGTTGAGCACAAGGATGTCGCCTACAAGGACAACCCAATCCACGTCGTCCGGCTCGCCATCCCTGTTGGCGAGAATCCCGCAGAGATGAGCATCGCCGCAGCGGTAGTTGACAAGTACTTCTGCGTAGGCTTTGGCCGAAAGCAGGTCGAGACCATGATAGATTGCATTAGCCACGAGCACCCTCTGCTTACGGACCAGCCCAAATACAAGGCCATCAGCGAGGGCTTTCCAGAAACGGTAAACCAGACCGCGTACCTCGATTTCGACGCTCTCTGGCAGCAGATCAAGTCCCTGCTAGAGCTTTATGCACAGGTCAGTGAACCGGGCAAGAAGGACGCTTTCCAGTTCTTTGATATTTTGCTCAGGCCGGTAAAAGCCGTCTTCATAACGTCACTTTACGAACATCCCTCGCCCAAAACCGCTGTCCAGAGAAGCTACGGGCACGTCAAGATCGAGGGAGAATAAGCCCCGGCAAGATGAGAATCTGTATCCTGGCCAGCGGCAGTTCTGGAAACTGCACGCTGTTTGAGTCCAAGCACGCCCGTGTCCTTCTTGATGTGGGCATCTCCTGGATACGTGTCGCAAAATCGCTCGGCTCGATCGGAGTCGATCCGGCCTCAATAGACGCGATCGTTGTAACACACGAGCACACCGACCACATCGCTGGCGTGGGCGTTGCGGCCAGAAAGCTGCGCTGTCCCATTTACGCCAACATCAAGACCCTCTACTTCACAGCCTCACGACTCAAAAACGTGGAGAAGGACAAGATTGTCCCAATTGATGCTGGCAAGCCGTTTATGGTCAAGGACCTTGAGTTCACCGCATTCCCCGTTCCGCACGATGCTGCAAGTCCAGTCGGATATGTCGTCAGGTCCAACGGCGTGAAGGCTGGCATCGCGACCGATCTTGGCTATGCGACAAACGTCGTCAGGCATTGTCTTGGCGGGTGCAATGCGCTCGTTCTCGAGTCCAATCACGACAGGAGAATGCTCCTGGATGGAGCCTATCCTCCGGAACTAAAGCAGCGGATCGCCAGCAAGAGAGGCCATTTGTCGAACGACCAGTCGGCAGACCTTCTGTCGAAGACCATGCACGACTGTCTCGCAACTGTGTTTCTGGCACACCTCAGTGAGGAGAACAACACACAAGAGCTCGCATTCAACTCCGCGGCCAGAGTCCTGAACGAGCTGGATCGGCAGGACGTGACCCTCTCGCTGACATTCCGCGAGCGCCAGAGCGACGTAATCACCATAGAATAACTCCCGGTCCCCGGGCGGAAAGGGACGCCGCTCTATATGGCAGCTACTGGGCACCTCGTGCTTCGCAGCGCGCTACGCAGAGTAGTAACCGCTTGCACTATGTCAGGAGGCCACCTTCTCATCAGGGAGCGGAATCTCCAGCTGCTTATTGGTTGAGAAAAGCGACTTCCTCTCGATCTCCGAGATGCCCTGCATAACCGCACGAAATCTCTTGATCACCTCGCCATCTTGCCCCACCAACAAAAGCACCGGCCACCCCTCATCCACGAGACCGTAGTAAGCTGCCTCTGCCAGTCCCTTGGCGTTGGAGACGTTGTAGAACTTGAAGGGGATTCTGTGCTGCTTGAGCCGAGATTTCGCCTCCGCGCACTTGGGGCAGCTCGAGCTGCCAAAAACCTTTAACACTGGCACGCCAGAAAAAACATTAATCAGCATTTTCATTGTATCCTTTGTAGATGATATGCCTATCAGCTGCTTGGCGTGCTGTCAACCGGAATCAGTGAGGAGTTTTCGTAATCGTGCCCGGTCCTGCTCAACTGACGGCGTTGTTCCCGCATCCCCGGAAGGGGATGAACGTGAGTAGCCGTAGGCGCCGGCCGAAGGCCCAGCCTACGGACAGGTGGCCCCAAACCTCCTGAAAGGCGACCCCAACGGGGTCGAACGATGTCGTTGATCTGT
>DATLAJ010000136.1 GCA_035527515.1 bacterium | reverse complement strand
TTTTCGCATTTGGTTGTCTCTATGCGTCCGGCGCTGGCTGCCAAACCGCACAGGCGAGGTGGCCCATCAACCAACACCAAACTCCATCAACCAAACCTGTTCGTGCCTCTTGAAACCCATCGACTCCAAGAGACTTTGAGGCGCGTAGCTTTCTTGAAAACAGCAAGCTGTTATGTGCTGAGTCTTGCCGGCCAATACCTTAATCTGGCGTGCGAGCAGCGCCCTGGCGCAGCCCATGCGCCGGTACTTCGGGTGCGTAACTGCATGGCCGAGCTCTGTTACCCAGGGTGTTGAGAAATGCACTCCCGCGACGCCGACCAAGCTCTCACCGCTGAAGACACCAACCCAAGGACCAAGTGTCAATGCCTTGGGGCCGAACGCAACTGCGGGGACCTCGCTGTAAAGCTTTTCGAGGGCCCCAGCGTCCGCCTCGGAGAGCTCCCTGACCTCAAGCCCCTCGGCAAGCTGAGACCTAAAAGGACCATGGTCCGCCTCCGGTCCGAGATCGTATCTGAACTCCGGCATCTCCCACTTGATAAACGAAACCGACTTGATCAGCTGACGCTGGCTACGCGATGCAAGGCAGTAAAATGACCCTGATTCACACTGCGGTAACTCGAGAGCGTTCGTCATGAGCTCAATGAACGCTGCAGCGGACATATCCGAGAATGCGGTGGTGGTAAATGGGAGATGCTGGGTCACTGTAAGGACTCCGCGGAGTCTTCCACTTCTCTCAAGCGAAATGAAGAAGTCGCAGCTGGAGCGAAGCTGCGTGACGTCTGCCAAGAGAATGGGATTGGCTAAGGGGTCGCTCTTCAGCTTGTCGGCCAGGTCATTCAGAGCTTGTTCTTCTGCCTCTGAGAGTCTCATGGTTTCCTTCTTATGCGATGTCCTGAAACTATCATTGAGATGAACGTATATGAGACCGAGCGTCCGCCGTGGGGCCAAGACTTGCTCACGACGCTGGCCTCGCACGGTCCTTCGCCCACGCCCTAAACGCCGCTATTTGCTCCCTCATCATCGCTGACAAGGGGACGCTCTCGGAGAACGCACGGAGAACGTCCTGCGTGGATATGTCCCGCTTCTCCGCAAAGGCCTCGTAAAGCGCCGAGATGATCGCCTGCTCGATCTCAGCCCCGCTCCCCCCCGCGCAACCCCGCGCTAACTCAGCGACCGCAAACCGCGTGGGGTCCCGTTTGCGCTTCTTGAGATGAATCTTGATGATGCTCTCGCGCTCCTGCTCGGTGGGGAGGTCGATGAAGAATATCTCGTCGAATCTACCCTTTCTAAGCATCTCCGGCGGCAGTTGATTGATGGCGTTTGCCGTGGCCACAACGAAGACCGGCTTGGTCTTCTCCTGAAGCCAAGTCAGAAACGTCGCAAACACCCTCGCAGTCGTTCCTCCATCCGTCGAACCCGAGCCCATAACCCCAGAAAAGCCCTTCTCGATCTCATCCAGCCACAGTATCGCCGGAGCGAGCGATTCGGCGACTTTGATCGCCTTACGCATATTATGTTCCGATGTGCCAATATATGACCCGAAGAGGCTGCCCACGTCCAGCCTTAGCAGTGGCAGCTTCCAAAGTGATGCTACCGCCTTCGCTGTCAGGCTCTTGCCGCAGCCTTGGACCCCTACGAGGAGCAACCCCTTGGGCTCCGGTAACCCAAACTCCCGCGCCTCCGCCCCGAACGCTTCCGCACGATTCGTAAGCCACAGCTTCAGTTTGGACAGGCCTCCCACGGCGTCAAACGTCTCCGAGAGATCGTAATACTCCAGCACACCCGTCTTCCGGATGATCTGCTTTTTTTCCCTTATGATCATCGGGAGGTCATCCTCAGTGAACTTACCATCGTTCACGAGCGCCTTCGCGAACGCGTTCTCCGCCTCCTCCTCCGTCAGCCCACACGTGGCCCTGACCATCTTGTCCACAACGTCGTCGCTTATATCAACGGTCAACCGGGGGTCGCGCCTCGCCTGTTTCACAACCGAATCAAGTATTCCCCTCAGCTCCTGCTCAGTAGGTAATGGCACATCGAGGACGGAGATCTCCTTCTCCAATTCTACCGGTATGTTCAGCACCGGTGAGAGGATGATCACTGTCTTATAGCTCGTTTTTAGCTTAGCCCCAATATCCCTCAGCATCCGAGTCACCACCGGCTCACGCTCGTTCAGAAACGGGTGAAAATCCTTCAGAAGGAAGATCGATTTCTCCGGAACCTGGAGAACGTGCGACAGAGCGGAGAAGGGCTTTGTGGAATCGGATGTCCTGCCGGCAGTCTGGTCAAACCCGGCAGAGCTTGTCCAAACGATGACGTGCTTGCCAAGTGAAGTCGCCAAGCGCCGCACAATCCGCTCCACCCGGCGCTCCTCCCAACTGACTAGGTAGATTATCGGATAACGAGCCCGTATGAGCAGCGCAAGTTCAGTCTCAAAATCGTCCACTCACTACTCCCCATCCAGCACCATCATGCACCCACACGGGGTCAATCCTACCCCACCCGATACCATCCAGCAAAGGAATCACTTGCCACTCTCTATCAACTCCAGAAACTCTGCCTCAGTCAATATATGCACGCCAAGCCGCCGCGCCTTGTCCAGCTTCGACCCCGGACTTGCCCCTACTATAACATAATCAGTCTGCTTTGTGACAGATGCCGTAACTCGACCACCAAGCGACTCGATCTTCGCCTTCGCCTCGTCTCGCCTCATCGACTCCAGCGTCCCAGTGAGAACAAATCGCTTCCCTAAAAGCGCCTCCTCAGAGGCGATCTTTCTCTCAGGATAAATGATCTTTACGCCCGCATCAAGCAAATCCTCTATCACGCGAACGTTCCCTGGCAAGCGGAAATACTGTGCCACGCTGCTCGCAACAATGGCGCCTATCCCATCGATTGCCTCAAGCATCTCACCAGAGGGTTCCACCGGACGCCGCCGTTTCGGGGCACTTTTTTCGTCCTCCACAAGCACTTCGGGCTCCGCTTGCGGCGGGATTCCTCTCTCCTGAGCCGTGGCTATTAAATCCTTGACCGAGCTGAAGTTCGCCGCAAGGGCCCGCGCCGCGAACGCGCCCACGTGCCTTATGCCAAGCGCATAGATAAACCTGTTGAAGGGCACTTTTTTGCTCTTCTCGAGCGCTGCAAGCAGATTATCGGCTGATTTTGCCGCCATTCGAGGCAGTGCGGCTAAATCCTCCTTATCAAGCTTGAAGATGTCCGCGTAGTTCTTGACCATGCCGCGATCAACCAGCGTGTCGATGAGAGCCGGCCCCAGACCATCAATATCGAGGCCCGCACGGGACGCGAAATGCCCGATGCTCTCCTTCAGCACGGCTGGGCACGAGGAGTTCACGCAGCGGATCACGACCTCGCCCTCTGGCCTGACCAGGGGACTGCCGCAGACGGGGCAGTTCTCTGGCATTCGAAAGGGCTTCTCATCATCAGTCCGTTCCGATTTGATGACGCTCACGACTTGTGGGATTATCTCGCCGGCCTTCTCTAAAACCACAGTATCCCCCACACGGATGTCCTTCCGTCCGATCTCGTCAGCATTGTGTAACGAGGCGCGCTTGACGGTCGTGCCCGAAAGATGGACCGGCGCAAACGTCGCGACCGGCGTTACGGCCCCGGTTCTGCCGACCTGAACGTCGATTGACAGCACCTTTGTCGTCGCCTGTTCCGCCGGGAACTTGAACGCTATCGCCCATCTGGGGTGCTTGCTGGTCTGTCCCAACCTCTCCTGGTAGTCAAGTCGGTTCACTTTCACGACGACCCCGTCGGTTGCGTAGTCGAGCCCATGCCGTTTCTGCTGCCACTCATCGCAATAATCCCTGACCTCCGAGAGGCCCCGGCAGCGACTCGCGGCAGGATTCACCTTGAATCCCCACGACTGCATCAGTCCCAGCGCCTGCGAGTGGGTCTCAACCGCAAGACCCTCCACGTGGCTGAGCATGTAGATAAACACGTCGAGCCGGCGCCTCGCAACTTCCATGACGTCCAGCTGCCGCAACGTGCCCGCCGTCGAGTTGCGAGGGTTGGCAAAAAAGTCGAGGCCAGCCTCCTCCCGCTCCCGATTGATTCGCTCGAACTCCTTCAGACCAATGAAGGCCTCGCCGCGGACCTCCAACAAAGGCGGAACCTGGCCAGGACCGCCCCGCAACCTCAGCGGGACAGACATTATCGTCCTGACGCTGTGTGTGATGTCATCGCCCACCGTGCCATTGCCCCGCGTTGCGCCTCGCACGAGCACACCGTTTTCGTAGAGAAGCGCTATGCCGACTCCGTCGATCTTGAGCTCGGCTACGTATTCAATCTCATCCGTAGGAACACCTAGCGCGCGCCCAACGCGCTCGTCGAACTCGGCGAGGTCTGTGAAATTGTATGAGTTATCGAGGGAGAGCATCGCCACCTTGTGGGAGACCTGCTTGAAGCCGTCCAGCGTCCCGTCATAAATCCGCTGAGTCGGTGAATCGGGCGTCACGAGCTCCGGATGCTGCGCCTCAAGTTCCTTTAGCCTCTGCATAAGCCCATCGAACTCGAAGTCGGAAATCTCTGGCTCGTTCTCCACATAATACTTGTGCTCATGGTAGCGTATCTGCTCCCGCAGCTCCGCTATCGCTCGCCCAATCGACTCGTCCCGCATCAAACCCACCTCGATCAGATTCCGATGTGCATCTCACATATATTCTCACAAATTCGGACAGCCGCATCAAGTAAGCGATTGACCGGGGCAATATATTTGACCCGGCTCCCATCAAGGGATATGATCTTCGAATGGCAGGATCACCCAGATGGTGATGGTGTCGTCCAAGCTGAAGAGAGGCCGATGAAATCGATGAGGCTGAAACAGGGAGACTTGAGTGCCGGAAGGACTTCACATTTGACGGTGTCTGGAACGGTAAATATTATGCGACCAAGCAGGTTCGGCCGATTTTCGTCGAAGAAGCTGACGAGATCGTGGTCGTCACCGTATATGTTTACTATTTCTGATGAGGGAATCAGGCGATGAGAATCACATATGATGCCGATGTGGACGCACTATACATCCGCTTCATTGAGACTACTGTAACGACAGACCATCTTGGGGAAGGCCTCGCCGTTGATTATGCAGAAGACGGGCGCATTGCCGGGATAGAGATACTGGATGCTCAGAAGCGGTTCGGGGACCCTGACGTGTTCCGAAAGGTCGTGCTCGAGGACATCGGCATCGGAAAAACAGGATTGGCCGCATCATCCAGCTGATTCCAGAGCCCGATTCACTCAGCCTCTGGCTTTAGATCGTGCTCTGAAGATTGAGAGACATCGCAAAAGGACAGCATAAGACCCTTGAAGAGCTGCTCAAAGAACTTCCTCCTGACCTTCAGGAAGATGTGAGGGATTTCGCCAACTTTGTGCTCGAGAGGCGGCGCAAACAGGCCGCGGCGCAAGCCCCGATTCGATTGGGCAGGCGCGTTGGAGCACCTCCGCGACAAATACACCTCGGTTGAGCTACAACATAAGATCTCTGAGTGGAGAATAGGAGCACAATGAGGCTCTTGCTCGATACCAATCTCTTTCTCGAGGTAATCTTGCGGCAGGACCGAGCGGAGGAAGCTCAGGCTATTGTGGCTGCGTCCGATAGGCACGAACTGTTCATCTCCAACTTCTCCCTCCATTCAAGAGGCTGTCCAATAAGTGCATCTGCATGGCAGAATCCTTGTGTTGTAAGAAGATCAGAACGCGAAGTGACTTTTGGGACAGCCTCCTGAATCTACTCGCGCCGGCCGGCAAGGAGGTAAGCGCC
>DATLAJ010000135.1 GCA_035527515.1 bacterium | reverse complement strand
CGTTGCACGTGGGGCTACTCACATTCAGCCCCGTTGGGGCTGGCGGCGTCCAGCTCACCGATTCCACTTCTCGCACACCCAAATCACCGCCTTGCGGCCTGCAACCCAACACTCCTCTCCCCGAAAACACGAAAACTCCTGCTAATTCATGGTTTGGTCCGCTCATACACTACCTTACCTGATCGATACGCTTCCGTAATGATGTGATTTGTCGTGCCCTTCCATTTGGCGACCTCTTCAGGGGTGTAAACCAGGACCTCTATTGAGCACGGAATTGGACGAAACAGAAGCATTATAGGGACGCCCCTTTTGTGCCGAGGGAGATCGCTGTTCATAACGATCAAAAGGTCTAGATCACTGTCCGGCGCGGGTTGGCCAGATGCATACGACCCAAAAAGGACAATCTGTTGTGGCGAAAACGTCTCGGCTATAGCCTGGATGATAGCATCTATGGTCTGCCGCGGTATCAGCTCTCCATGCTGCTGCACCTGAGTTGGTATCCTCATCGTCTCCTTCTTCCAGGCCTCACACTATCTTAAACTAATCGATGAGCTAGTCCGGTGGCTTACTCCTCGGACGCCTCAGGTTTTCCATCGTTGACATCGCTCTTGAGAAACTCTATCGCATTGTCGAGCCTTTCGAGCACCCTTTCCTTCCCGAGGACCTCAAGGAGATGAAAGAGACTGGGGCCGACGGTGCAACCCGTGCAGGCAAGCCTCGTCGGGTGGATGACCTTTCCCGCTACGGTCCCGAGCTCGTCAGCGAGGCCCCGAATAGTTGTTTCGATCGTCTCCAGCGACAAGTCCTCGGCGGCCTCAAATCGCTGCTTAAGGCGCGTCAGCACGTCGATAATCTGAGGGCTCTTGAAATGCTTGCGCACACCTTTTTCGTCATACTCGAAGTCGGGCGTGAAGAAATATCGCGCAGCGTCTGGGTAGTCCGTGAGCTTCCGCACGCGCTCCTGTAAGAGGACAAGTATCCTCTCGATCCAGTCGGCGTTCTTGGCCGCGAAATCGTCGTCTATCAGACCGGAGCGAAGCAGCAGCGGCTTGACGCGACTGGATAGCTCGCTCGGCCCCAGACTCTTGATGTATTCACAGTTCATCCACTCCAACTTCTTGACGTCGAACACCGCATTTGACCTGCTGATGCCATCAAGGCTGAACGCATCGATCAGCTCGTCAAGCGTCATGACCTCTCTGTTGTCCCCGGGCGACCAGCCAAGAAGCGCGAGGAAGTTCCTGACCGCATCGGGCATGAAGCCCGAGTCCCGGTAATCCGAGACCGCCACCGCGGCGTTTCGCTTGCTAAGTTTTGTCCTGTCGGACGCGAGTATCAGCGGGACGTGCGCAAATTGCGGTGGTTCGTATCCCAGGGCCTCGAACAGCATCACCTGTTTGGGAACGTTGCTAAAATGGTCATCGCCGCGGATAACGTGGGTTATCCTCATGTCATGGTCGTCAACGACGACCGCGAGCTGATAGGTCGGCGAGCCGTCCGCCTTCTTGATGACTAAGTCGCCGATCTCCTTGTGCTCGAACGTGGCAGCTCCGTGCACAGCATCTGTTATCGTAGTTGTGCCCTCAGGGACAAAGAAGCGAACCGCCTTCGGAACGCCCTGGGCAAGCAGCCCTTGTTTCTCGTGCTCCGGGAGGTTCAGACATCTGCGGTCGTATCGAAAAGCCCTGCCCCTCTTGCGCGCTTCCTCTCTCATGGACCTAAGCTTCTCAACGTCGCAGAAGCAATAGTAGGCCTTCCCGTCGGCCAGAAGCTTCTCGACAGCGCCGTCGTAAAGGCCGAATCGCTCCGACTGATAGAACGGGCCCTCGTCCCAATCAAGCCCCAGCCACCTCAGCGACTCCAGAATCTCGTCAACCATCTTCTTTTCGGAACGGGCGAGGTCGGTGTCCTCGATCCTGAGCACAAACTTGCCGCCTCGTTTTTTGGAGAACAGCCAGTTGAATAGCGCTGTCCTCGCCCCGCCAACGTGGAGATAACCTGTCGGCGATGGAGCGAATCTGACACGAACGTTCTCTGTCATCTGCATCCCTACTGTGAGTATGCTGTAAAGCGCCTCGTGAGAGTATCCTTTGAATGCCTCACGTCTGAAGCAGATCGTATGGCAAGGCTACCCGTTGAGTCAATTGGCCCTGCTGGCAACCTCCTCCGGTTATGGTATGTTTTATCCTATAACGCGGTCTTGGGAAGGCAGTGCAGTAAGTTTCGCCATGAACTTCAGGTAAGGGACAGATTGTCCAGTCAGAACGACACCAACTTGGCCACCAGCGGCAAACTCGCACTCCGCAACTTCGGAGGGATGTATGGGCGTATTCTGGCCTATGCAAAGCCCTATACGTTCAGGCTCGTGGTTGCCATCGTGGCCTCGAGCATTCTCGCCGGGGCGAATGTCGGGCTCATCTCGCGACTCAAACCATTCATTGACGACGTGCTCGTCGCCAAACAGGCAAGCCTAATCCCACTGATTGCGCTTTCGCTCGTCACACTCGGCCTGATTATCTGCGTCATGGGCTATATGTCCACATACCTCATCAAGTTTGTCGGCCACAACGTCGTGCGAGACATCCGCTGCGAGCTTTACGAACACATTCACGCCCTGTCCCTCGGTTTTTTCCAGAGGGAATCGACCGGCGCACTCATATCTCGGATCATCAATGACATCTCGAAACTGCGAGACCTTGTTACAAGAGACCTCGCCGACCTCGTGCAGAGCTTCTTCAAGATTGTGGGGCTTCTGATCTTTGCCTTCTATACTAGCTGGAAGTTCTCGCTGCTCGCCTTTGCTCTGTTCCCCATTCTCGCAATCCCGATCCTGCACTTGGGCAGAAAGATGAGGCGCACGAGCAAGCAAGCACAGAACAAAATAGCCGACGTAACGCAGCTGATGCACGAGGCAATCTCGGGCGCCCGCGTGGTGAAGGCGTTCGGCATGGAGAGGTTCGAGGTCAACCGGTTCTACAAACAAGCGATGAAGTACTTTGGCGTCCTGATGCGCGCCGCCCGTGTCTCAGCGCTTTCTAGCCCTTTGGTGCAGTTTATCGGCGTGATAGGTGCTGCGATCGTCCTCGTAATCGGTGGCTACCAGGTCGCCGGCGGCACTATAACTGCTGGGGAGCTGACAGCGATGCTTGTCGCGCTGTTCGCTATATACGAGCCAGCTAAGAAACTAAGCAGGATAAACGTGAACATCCAGAGGGCTTTTGGGGCGGCTGAGCGTGTCTTCGAGATAATGGATACCAAGCCCAAGGTTGTCGAGGCGCCGGATGCAATCCAGCTGCCCGTCATATCAAAGGGCATCGCCTTTGTTAACGTCTCATTTGCCTACGACCACGAGCTCGTCTTGCGGAACGTCAGCTTCGAGATACCAGTGGGCCGCATCGTGGCGCTGGTCGGTGAGAGCGGGGCCGGCAAGACAACCATCGCCAACCTCTTGCCCCGGTTCTACGACCCCACACAGGGCGCAATCGAGGTAGATGGCTTAGACATCAGGAAGGCCACGATCAAATCGCTCAGGTCGCAGATCGGCATCGTGACGCAGGAGGTAATTCTTTTTAACGACACTGTTCGCAACAACATCGCCTACGGCCGTATGGACTTCCCGGAGGAGAAGGTCATCGCGGCGGCCAAGGCTGCCCACGCTCACGAGTTCATCACATCGCTGCCCAATGGTTATGACACGAACATCCAGGAGGCAGGCTCGCGGCTCTCCGGGGGCGAGAGGCAGCGGCTGTCGATCGCACGTGCCATACTGAAAAGCCCGCCGATCCTACTCCTGGATGAGGCGACATCATCGCTTGATTCAAAGGCCGAGATGCTGGTTCAGGATGCGATCATGAACCTCGTCAAGAACAGGACGGTGCTGATTATTGCCCACCGACTCTCCACTATCCGGGCCGCCGACAAGATACTCGTCCTGGAGAAGGGTCGCATCGTTGAGGAGGGCACACACGCAGCGCTGATGAAAAAAGCCGGCGCCTACAAGCGACTCTATGACCTACAGTTCCGGCAGCCGGGCCCGCTGACCTGAAGATCAGAATACGGCAGCCGTGCTGGCGCATCCAGCCGGTTTTGACCCTCCTGCCAGCCTTAGAACCCGCTAGTGGGCATCTGGCTGAAGATATACTTGATGTCGTCCTCACGGAACATCAGGCCAAGCCCCGCGTAGAACGAGCGGCGCTGCTCGTTCAGAATCTGGTCAACGCCAGCGGTGATGTAAAACGACTTGTATATATCGAACCGGCCTGTGAACTTCAGGTGCGGGTCGTAGTCGTCCTCGTCAAAATCAAACGCATCCAACGACAGCGCCAGGCGGTCGTTCATCAGGTTCAGGTCTGTGCCAAAGCCACCCTCCGATTCTATCAGACCACCCCTGAACGTCACCGGCCCAAAGCGCCTCGCGTATTGAAGGCTGAAGAGCGCCCTTTTTTCCTTCCTGGTCGTCTCGGAGTATTTGTGCGTTCTCACGAGTTTGACGAGCCCGCCCTCCTCCGTAACCGTCTCGGTGACCTTGTACTCCTCCACGGTCTTCTCCTTGCCATAGGGGTCGTTGGCCAACTCGAAGAGGAAATACCTGCCCTCGCGCGGCTCAAGCTTCACGGTTACGTAGTTCTTGAACTCCGCCTCGTCAGTCAGGTACTCGCCGCGGTAGCCAAGATAGGCCTTGATCTGACTGGTCTTGTCCAGAAAGTCCTTCGCCGAGCTCATTGTCTGGCGGAACTCGGAGAGCGTGTTGGTAAGCTCCTGATGGACGGTGTCTTCGGCTATGAGCTTGCCGATTGTGCCCTTGCCCTCCTTGACGCTCTTGGTGATGTCCTGAACGTCCGCCAGAACTTCGTTGAGGCGCCCCGAGGCGGCGTTCAGTTTCTTCATCATCTCCCTGACTTCCGCCTGGTTGCTCGAGACCATAGAATTGGCCCTATCGGCGAGCTGCTCGACCTTGTGCAGGACGGCAGGCGTCATGTCGCGGAGCGTCTCCGCAAACTCGCGAATGGCCACGACGGCCTTATCTACATCCTGCCTGTTCTGGACGATCATCAGGTTCATGTTCGAGGTAGCCTGGTCGAGCTTCTGAAGTATGCCCTTCAACTGCTGCTCGCCCTGCTGGGTGCCAATGACGTTCTTGACCGATTCGGAGACGAGCTTCATGTCGTCGGCTATGAGGCTGAGTTTGGTCATGAGCGAGGTCGTGCTGCCAGCGAGCTCAGCGAAGCCGGGCGACACTTCGCCCCTGAACTCTGTGCCCTCCTCAGCCAAAGCGGCAGTAGCGGAGACAGGTAAGAACTCTAGATAGGATGCGCCGACCATCGATTGCACAGTTATTCTCGCCGTCGCGTCCACTCGCAGCTGCGCCGAGCGATCGACTGCCGCCTCGACCGCGGCCTTGCCGTTTCGCAGGTATATTCGCGTGACACGGCCAATTACGACGCCCGCCAGACGGGCCTCGGCCTTCTCCTCAAGCCCACCGACCGTATCAAACACGACGTAAACGTCGATCCTGTCCTCCCGCTTTGTGAGTGATATCTCGCCGACACGGATGCTCAGATAGAACAGGATGGCAATGCCGATGACGGCAAAAATCCCCACCTTGAGGGCCAAGCTTTTCTCTTTCAGCGTTCGTTCCATTGAATCCACTCAGCAATGATTAAGCAAGACCTGTCGGTTCAATCATACGTACTTCTGATCGCACTGAAAGCGGATTCCAAGTCCTTACTCAAACCTCCACGAGGCGATAGAGACTTCACCCACAGTCTGCGAGGCATACTCAGGCTTAGTCATTGCGGCAAACCAGAAATAGTCGCCGGTCGAGAGCGCGGGCAGGTTCATCTCAAGAATCACCGAGGGTCCGAAGGAGAAGCTATCAGGAATAATGAAGTTATCATAAGCTGGCGCCAATCCCGGCGTGAAGCCCGGCCAAGACAGGGAAGTACCATCAGGCAGGCCAACGCCCAGGTAGATATCGACCGTTATCGCCGGCCCCGGATTCTGCAAACTGGCCTCGACAACCATTCGCTCGCCGACATGATAGAGGGACTGGTTGATTGAAACGGACACTACCGGCATCTGAGTCAGGATGCACGCACCGTATAATGTCCCGAACCACTTGTTTCCTGTGGCATCTATGGCAATCGCCCCCACCTCGTTGCCGGCCAAACCGCTGTTATCGGTATTGTAAGTTGTCCAGCTGCCATCATGGTGCAAAACGCTGACGGCACCGTCAGGTATCAGAATAAGCGAGGTGCCGAACCACTTGTTGCCGGCCGCGTCTGCCGCGACTGCATTCACACGATCAGCAGCCAACCCGCTGTTAGCGGTGTTGTAAGTTGTCCAGCTGGCATCCGCGTGGAGGACGCTGACGCCGCCATAATAGGTGCCGAACCACTTGTTGCCATAGCCATCTATGGCAACGGCTTGGACCCAGTTGTCGGCCAGACCGCTGTTGTCGGTGTTGTAGGTTTTCCAAGTGCCATCAGCGTGTAGGACGCTGACGCCTTCGCCCGTGCCGAACCACTTGTTGCCGTCGGGGTCTATGGCAATCGCCCCGACTCCGTTGTCGGCTAGACCGCTGCTGTGAGGGCTGTAAGTCGTCCAGCTGCCATCCGCGTGGAGGACGCTGACGCCGCCGTACGAGGTCCCGAACCATTTGCTGCCAGCCGTGTCTATCGCAATGGAAGACACCTCGTTATCGGCCAGACCGCTATTGTCCCGGCTGTAAGTTGTCCAGCTGCCATCAGCGTGAAGGACGCTGACGCCGTACCAATTCCCGAACCACTTGTTGCCGTTGGTATCTATGGCGATGGTAAACACACTATCGTAAACCTGACCGCTCTTGCGAACGCTGTAAGTTGTCCAGCTGCCATCAGCGTGAAGGACGCTGACGCCGCCCCAGTATGTCCCAAACCATTTGTTGCCATCGGCATCTATGGTAATGGCAAGCACCCAGTTATCGGCCAGGCCACTGTTGTCAGGGCTGCAAATCGTCCAGCTCCCATCAGAACGGAGGACGCTGGGACCGCTGGCCCAGCCGGCTGCGAACCACTTATTGCCATCGCCATCTATGGCAATGGCATGCACCTCGTTATCGGCCAGGGCGCTGTTGTCGGTGTCGTAGGTTGTCCAGCTGCCGTTAGCGTGGAGGACGCTGACGCCGCCATAATAGGTCCCGAACCAGTTGTTGCCATCGGCATCTATGGCAATAGCCAACACACGGTAGTCAGCCAGACCGCTGTTGCCAGTGCTGTAAGTCGTCCAGCTGCCATCAGCGTGAAGGACGCTGACGCCGCCATAATAGGTGCCGAACCACTTGTTGCCTGCTGCATCAATGGCAATGTCCGACACGAACTTAGAGGCCAAGCCGCTGTTGTGGGTGTCGTAGGTTGTCCAGCTGCCATCAGAATGGAGGACGCAAGCACCCTCAACCGTCCCAAACCACTTGTTGCCATTGGTCTCTGTGGCAATGGCACAGACACAGTCATCTACCAGAGCGCTGTTGTGGGTGTCGTAGGTTGTCCAACTACCATCAGAATGGAAGACGCTGACGCCCCCGTACAAGGTCCCGAACCATTTGCTGTCCGCCATATCTATAGCAATGGCCCGCATATAGTTGTCGGCCAGGCCGCTGTTGGCATTGTTGTAGGTCGTCCAGCTGCCGTCGGCGTGGAGGACGCTGACGCCGCCATTGTATGTCCCAAACCACTTATCCCCCTTGGAACCTATGGCAATGGCACGCGCGTCGTTGCAGGCCAAGCCGTCTGCTCTCGTATAAACGGTCTTCTGACCGGTAGTGATGTCAAAACGAGCGACGCCACCTGAAGTTGCACACAATACATATCGTTCGTTCTCGCAAGCGATTGCCCGTACATACTTGCCAGCGGTGTAGTTAATCCACCTATCCGCCGCGAACGTTCCCGCCGTCGTCGTCGCCAGGACCACCACCGTCACCAGCAGAACGATCCTATTCATCCTTCTCTTCCTTATTCCTCTTCCTCTCTTTCCGCGTTGCGGCGCCCCTTCTCCCTCGGCATCCGATCCATCACGTCACCAAACGTTCATCATGTGCAAGAGCTTAGGTAGCTCAATCATACATACTTTTGGTTTGTCGGAAAGCAGATTCGTGCAAGGCGCTAGAATTGAAGCCGCTGTTTATCAGCCGGCTAAAGCGAGACTTTCCGGACGATCGCGTCGGCCTCGCTAGGAGTGATGAGAATGAACTCGACGGCGAAGCGTAGCTCGTCCGGGCCGGGGTCTTCTACTCTCACGACGCGACCTAAAAGCCTGATTGGCAGGGGTGAGCCGAAGCTAGAAACCGAGAGGTCAATTAGAGCTCCCTCGCAAAGCAGCTCGGCCGCCGGCGTAGGTCCCGTTGCCAGAAGTAGGACGCCGCCGGCGCTCAGATTGACGGTTTTCACCGCTAAGTCCCTCTCGGGCGGCAGTTCGGTGTGGCCGGGGAGGGCAAAGAGCTTTGCGCCAACCGGCAGCGCCATCTGCCTCCGAAAGAAGTCTCTTCTCTGTTTGCTGGTCTGTTCCGTCTCGTCGCTCACCTTACACCTCCGCAACAGCTCCTTCAGTCCAGGGTTCCGCCACGATCTCGTCGCCCGCGAGCTTGAAGACGGTCCCGCCCATCAGCTGGTCCACCGCCAACTCTGCAAAGCCTATTGTCAGCTCCACGCCCTTATAGACGGTATCTCGCGCGTAAAACGCCGCGTTCTTGTTGAGCTTGGGGCTGCCCAACAGCGCCTCAATATCCTTATGAACATCGATCACGAAGTCGTTTGCAGCGAAAAGGTGATACAGGTGCAGACTAAGGTCTTGAAGTGCGGAATGCTCACTTGCGGACACGTTGTGTGGCAACGGCAGCTCTTGCGCAATGTCAGCCAGCATCATTCGGAGCTCCTCGTTAACGGCGGCGGCCGCCTTAGCTCCTTTGCCCAGCAGAAAAGCCACAGATACAGGCGCCTTCGCCAGAAACATCAGCCGTTCTGAAGTGGTTTCGTCCACCTCCGGGACCCCGCGGGACAGGAGATACTGGACGTTTCTTGCCGCCGCGCGCCCTGACTTCTCGGCCAGCGAAAGCTGCGGCCGGGACTCCATGAGACGTTTGCGGAGGTTAGGCGGAAACCCGAGCATGATGGTGGTTTTCTCCACAATGTGCTTAGCCACGCCTTTCTCCCACAGATCGACTCCCTTGTGACCCACTCTACCTGCTGTCAGGTTTCCAGCGGCCATCACGACTCCGCCGACAAGCACTCCATCGCCCTCAATGACGACATCCCCGTCGGTCAGCAGTGTGCTGTTCATGGCGGACGAGCCGATTACGATCCCGGACTTCGAGTCGAGCTTAGCCTCGCTCACATAGCCGAGCGTTATCTTGCCCTGTGCGCTGATGCTTCCCTTGGAGCGGCCGGCGACCCCGTGCTGAACCGACACATCGCCCTCAGCGACTATGGTGGCAGCCTCGACCACCCCGTGGATGGTGATCGAGCCCTTTGCCGAGACCGAGCGTCCTGAGCGCACGTCTCCCCTGACCACGACACTGCCGGGAGCCTCGACATCGCCGTATCTTATGTCAACGTTACCCTCGACAAGCAACGGAGCCTCCATGCAATAAGCCCCCTTAATAGAGAATCAGCTCGAGCCCCTTGGCAATCAGCCGCAATAAAAGAAAGGCAACGAACAGAACCAGCCCGATGAATATCGCGATCTTGAGAGCAAAAACCAAAAGACCCGCAAGTCCCCAAAGCACCGTCCAGCAAAGACCCAGACAGAATGCAATGACCGGCAAGACTACGAACAACAGAACCACAACGCCGAGAACCGCGGCGGTCAATATCCCAAGCACCTTGAAAAACGTCATCATGGCATCACCTAAAGTTACCCTTATAGATACTTATTCGGATTAAAGTGTAAGCTTGTTAAGCACAAGACCCGTTACAAGCTTCGGATAAAAGTCCGTCGATTTCTGAGGCATCCGCACACCAGCCGAGGCGACATTTCGGACCTGCCTCGCCTTGGTTGGATTCAGCACGAAGAGGGCTTGACCTTCGCCGCCGATGATCGACTTAACGCCCTCGCCCACATCGCGTAGGTATTGGACGTTCCGCTCGCTGGTCAGGTCCTCTTTTGTAATCCCCAGCATTCTCTCAAGAATCAGAGTCGAGAGAATGACGACGTCCAGCCGCCTAAACTCCTCGGACCCAGCCCCCGCCAGCATCTCATCCAGCCAGCTCTCATCTTTAAGCCTCGCCACCAGAAACTGCTTCTGCCCAGCTAATAGCACGCCGAACACGTGGCCCTTCGGCGAGGCGCGATGGAGTATCTCCATTGTCTTGCGCTGTGCGGTCTCTCGTGACGAAGCGTCCGAAAACGGCAGCGACTCCAGCTCGAAAAACTGCTTCAGGTTCTCAATCAAAGCCATCGCATCAAAGCTCTTTACATCGCTGACAAGCCGATGCGTGGGAAGGACTAGAAGGCCCGGATCATCGAAGCTCACGAAAGTGATCATGCGGCTTTCGATCGTCTCGAAATCGTCCGTCTGGCTGACCTTGCCTCGCATCTCATCCCTGAAAGCGAGCGCAGTCTCGTAACGGTGATGCCCGTCCGCTATGAAAACCTGCTTATCAAGCATCAGCTTCTGCAGCTCGCCGATCATGCTTGGGTCGCTGACGGGCCAGACCTTGTGCAGGTCTGAGAAGCGGTCCTTGGCCACTAGGGGCTGGCGTGCGGAGCGCCCCTCGTCCAGAAGATTGTTCACTAGGTTGTCCGGGTCCGGGTAGAGCATGAAAATCTGGCCAAACTGGGCTCTCGTGGCGCGCATCAGGTTCAATCTGTCGGCCTTGGGACCTGCCAGCGTCTGCTCGTGAGGTTTGACGCCGCCCTCCTCGTAGGACATCAGCCGGAAAAGGGCAACGAACCCCTTTCTTGTCCTCGTGGTCCCGGCCCCCGGGACAACATACTCCTGGTCGTAGATATATATGCAGGGGCTTTGGTCCCGCTGAAGTATCCCCTCGCGTATCCAGGCGTCGAGGAAGCCCGCGGCTCGGACGTATTGATTATTGTCTTTTGTGTCCTTTGGGTATGTCTTGCCCTTGATGATCCTAACGATATTGTGCGGGCTTTTCTCGTAATAGAACTCCCGGAGCTCATCGTCTATCTTGTCGTAGGGGTCGGCTATTACGTCGTCGAGAGCCCTCACCTTGTCAGGGCTGTAGCGATACCCTCTGAATGGAAGTATTTCTGCCATCTACTCCTCCACTACGATAATTGTGAACTTGCGCGCTCCTTTCTGCGTTGCCATGCACGAAGAGGAAATTATTTCCGATCCGATGGCTAGTGCGCAACCCGCAGCCCACTAATGACTATATCCCAGCATCAGAATGGTTATCAACAAGAAGCTCTCAGATGCGAATTAGCAGCGAGGAGAGGGAAAAAGTTGCCGGAACCTCATGTCGTTTTGCTCGGGAATTGTCTCGTGAGGTTATCTTGGGCGGTGTGGTTGAGTTATCATCGGGAGCCTTCCGGATGCAGCTTGGCTGCGTTATGTGGCACAATTATTCTCACGCTGGCACGGTATCTGCTTGAGATGGTTACCGCAAGCTAGCACAATACTAAGGAGCATTCGAGAGATGATTAAGGGCCTATATGATGCGGCGTCAGGACTTCTGAGCGAGGCACGGGCGCACGAAATACGTGCAAACAACCTCGCTAACATAAACACGGTTGGGTTTAAGAAGGACACGCCATTTTTCCGGCTCCTTGCAGAGAGCAGCTCGAGCTCCTCCAATGACCCATCGGGCGTCGTTGTGGGCGGGACCGCCACGGATTTCTCGCAGGGGCCGCTGAGGAGCACCGGCAATTCGTTGGACCTGGCGCTCGATGGCGATGGGTTCTTCGTGGTGCAGTTTGGGGACAAGGAGGGCTACGCAAGGGCTGGCAATTTCAAGGTTGACCCTGACGGCAAGCTCATGGACCAGAACGGGTTGTCTGTTCTCGCGGAGGAGGGCGAGCTCAGCATCCCGGCTGGGGCACAAGTAACCATCGATTCAAATGGAGAGGTTTTCACGGATGGTAACTCAATTGGCGTGCTGAAAGTGATGACGTTCGACGACACGTCTGTCCTCAAAAAGGTGGGAAGCAGTCTCTGGGTGGACGGAACGGAGAAGGCCGAGCCGAAGAAGGCGACCGGTGCGAAGGTCCAACAGAGATTCCTGGAATCGTCGAACGCGAACGTCATCGAGGAGATGGTCTCGATGATTGATGAGATGAGGCGTTACGAGGCGCACCAGAAGACCATCCGCTCGATTCTGGACGATACAATAGGCAGGACAATCGATAGCCTGCCCAGTTTGAAATAACTATAGCTAAATGATCATAACGCGAACTTCTTATGTAATTGGCTGGAGGCTAACATGATAAGATCGCTTTGGACGTCTGCGACAGGGATGCAGGCGCAGCAGTTAACGATCGATACGATTTCCAACAATCTCGCCAACGTCAATACAGGCGGTTTCAAGAAGTCGAGAGCTGAGTTCCAGGACCTGATGTATGAGACGCTCCGCTCACCCGGTGCTCCGGTGGCGGGCTCACAGGTCCCGAGCGGGATACAATTGGGGCACGGCGTTCGGGCAGTCTCGACTCAGCGGGAGTTCAGCGAAGGAAGCCTGAAGAACACCAGCTCGCCGCTGGACTTAGCGATCGAGGGCAAAGGGTTTTTTCAGGTGATCATGCCGAATGGCGACACGGCCTACACGCGAGCCGGCTCGTTCCAGATGGACAGCTCTGGCTCGGTCGTAACGCCTGATGGCTACAAGCTCTCTCCCGACATTGTCATCTCGCCCGATGCGCTATCGGTTTCGATCGAATCGGACGGGACGGTCTCGGTGATGCAGCCGGGACAGACTTCCCCGACGGAGGTTGGGTCGATAGAGCTTGCCCTGTTCTCTAACCCAGGCGGCTTGAGTGGAATTGGCAGAAACTTGTTTCGGGAGACTGATTCGTCAGGGGCGCCGACAACCGGAACGCCGGGCGAGGAGGGTCGGGGGAGCATAGCCCAGGGCTTTTTGGAGATGTCGAACGTTTCTGTGGTCGATGAGATGGTTCAGATGATCATGACCCAGCGGGCCTACGAGCTGAACGCCAAGTCGATACAGACCACAGACGAGATGATGAGCCAGGCCAACAACCTGAAGCGATAGGGTAGTAACGATGGATGAGTTTAAGATGACCAGCCTTATGTTGAGCGCAAGCGTTGCGCTAGTCTTGCTTGCGAGCACGCTCTGCGCCGAGGTTGTCCCACAGGGCAAGATCGAGTCGGTCGTGCGTCAGAAGATAGTCAACAACACCGCCCTCAAGCGCGAGAACCTGAACATCGAGTTCATCCGCGTCCCCAAGGTCTCGATTCCCGGCAAAGTCTGCCGCATACACGTTTCGCGGGAGAATTCTGCGAGAGAGCTGGGCCGGCTGTCGTTTCTTGTTACTGCCCTGGGGGACGGGGGCGTCGAGAAAAGATATTGGGTAACAGCAAATGTCTCAGCGCGTGCGACGGCCGTCTGCGCTGCTCAGCTCTTAAAGGCGGGCTCTGTAGTTGGCCCTGGCGATGTCTTACTCAGGGAGCGCGAGATCAGGGGCAACTTCTCAAAACGTCCGGTTCTGGACGTGAAACTTGCAGTCGGCAAGATGCTCAAGCGAGGTGTTCCAAAGGGCAAGATGCTCACCACGGACATGCTGTATGTGCCCCCGACGGTCAAGAGAAGATCGGTCGTTAGGCTTGAGGTAAGAGTCAGATCGCTTCGCATCACGACTCTGGGCAAGGCGCTCAAGGACGGCAGAGCGGGGGACCTAATTCCGGTCAGGAACATCGCATCAAGAAGGACGGTCTATGGCGTTGTGCAGGAGGACGGGACAGTGGTTGTGCTCGTTGGGAGCGACTAATGGACGGGTCAATGATGAATTGGGATGAAGAGAAAGGGAGGGCGGAATTGAGAGGTTTCACACTCAAGATAGTCGGCATGTTGCTGGCTATTTCAGCTCTATTGTTTATCTACTCAGGGTGTTCGTTGAGCAAACGGCAGACCGCCTTGGCAGACTCCATGTCACAGCAGATGGCGCCTGTCTTGCCGGCTGCGCAGCCAGCAGGGGAGGATGACTTCGCACCTGATTCGCTCTGGAACGACCAGCTGCCGTTCGGGGTGTTTTACAGCGATCCCAGGGCAAGAGGCGTGAACGACATCATAACCATCCTGATAGTCGAGAACACCACAGCAGAGAACAGCGCCTCGACATCGGGCGCCAAGAAATCCGAGATCAAGGCCGGCGTCCCATCATTTTTTGGTTGGGAGGCCGAGCTAGCGGGCAAGGTAACGAAGGGATTTGATTCGTCAAATCTGCTGTCCGCGAACCTCGACAAGACGTTCAGCGGGGATGGAAAGACGGCTCGTTCGGGCAAGATAGTAGCGACCATAAGCGCTAGGGTCGTCAGGGCTCTGCCAAACGGCAACCTCGTGATACTAGGCCAGCGAGAGATAAGCATCAATAGCGAGAAGGAGACGATATTTGTGTCTGGGATAATTCGCAGAGAGGACATCCAGGCCGACAACACGGTCGTCTCCACCAAGATAGCGGACGCGAGGATATTCTACGGAGGCAAGGGCCAGGTCTCGGAGGACCAGCGGGCCGGGTGGGCCGGTCGTCTTATTTCAGTCTTATGGCCGTTTTAGTGGCAATGGAGCGCAGTTTGGAGGATAAGTTCGTGATCGGGACCAGTTCTGAGACTCGCAGTCAAGGATTCAAAGCTAGGTTGTGCAAACGGGCCGCTGAGCCGACGAGCTGCTCTGTTGCCTTGAGGGCTTCTGTCTTTTTTGCGCTGATCGTCATTCTAGTTACCAATGGTGCGACCTGCGCCGGCATGGTGAGGCTGAAGGATATTGCGCAGATTCAAGGGATGCGGTCTCAGCAGCTGATCGGTTACGGTTTGGTGATAGGGCTAAACGGGACGGGGGACGCTTCTGGGACGAAGTTCACAACTCAGAGTTTGGCCAACATGCTGGACAGGCTTGGGATAAGAGCTGACGCGACCAAGATAAAGGTCGGGAACGTTGCGGCCATTATAGCGACGTCCACGCTTCCGGCGTTTGCGAGGTCAGGCTCACGGCTGGACGTAACTGTCTCCTCTCTTGGGGACGCCTCAAGCCTCCAGGGCGGGACGCTGCTTATGACGCCGCTTCGCGGGCCAGATGGAAAGATATACGCCGTGGCGCAGGGACCTGTTTCGATCGGCGGCTTTCTGGCTGCGGGTGCAGGCGCCAAGGCGCAGAAAAACCACCCGACTGTCGGCAGAATCCCCAACGGCGGCACGGTTGAGAGGAACCTGAGGGCAACGCTAGAGGCGCGAAGCGCCCTGACGATCAAGCTGGACGAGGAGGATTTCACAACCTCCGCAAGGGTTGCGGAGGCGATAAACGAGAAGTTTGTCGGTTCAGCGAGGACATTAGATGCTGGCGCAGTCGAGGTTAGCGTGCCTACTGAGTTACGTAACAACATCGTGGAGTTCATATCACAGCTGGAGACGGTGAGGGTCGTTCCGGACTCGACAGCTCGCGTTGTCATCGATGAGCGAACGGGGACGGTCGTGATCGGTCGGGACGTTCAGGTTGACACGATTGCGATTGCGCACGGCAACCTCAATGTCGTCATCAAGACCGAGGCGGAGGTCAGCCAGCCCTACCCGGAATCCGCCGGGCAGACGGTTGTTACGCCGCAGACAACGCTGAAGATAGACGAGGAGAAGCAGCGGCTCTTACTAATGAGCCAGGCAGTAACGATCCAGGACGTGGTGGCCGGCTTAAACGCCATAGGCGTCTCGCCTCGTGACCTCATCGCGATTCTCCAGGCGATCAAGGCGGCCGGGGCGCTGCGGGCGGAGCTGAAGATCATCTGATAAGCGACTTTCAGGAAAGAGGAATAAGGAACAGTTATGGCAGGCAATTTTTCGATGGGTGGTTTAATTGACCTGAACAGGCTCGCCTCGGACGCAAGTTGGCGGCAAGTGATTAGACGAGCGGAGCAGGCGAGGTCCGAGGTCGAGGCGTCCGGGAGGCGTTCTCACGAGTTGGACATGGATGAGCGAAAGAGCCTTCGTGAGACGTGCCAGAAGTTCGAGGCGATATTCGTGGGGTACATGTTGAAGCAGATGCGGCAGACGGTGCCCGAATCATCGCTTTTTCCTGAGACGCCGGCCGAGAAGATATACAGATCGATGTTGGATGATGAAGTGGCCCAGGCCGCGTGCAAGACAGGCGGTATCGGCCTTGCAGATATGATTTTTAATGATTTATTGAACAACAACACACGGGAGGAGCAGTCGGACAGAGGAGAGAAGGAATCGGAGATCAAGATGGGTGAAGAATCGGCTAAAGTTTCTGGCTTGACGCACCGATGACGACATTGGTAGTATGGATGTGGTGGCACCGGGAAAGTGCAGGAGGTTGGACAATAGGATGAAGATCGAAGGCAACATACCAAGCCAGGTAGTTGATTCTTATCGGAAAGTTGACAGTCGCAAGCAGGCGGAGGTCAATAAGGCAAGCGATGTGGGCATGGACCAGGATGCTTCAGCGCGGATATCAAAAGAGATGTCTGACAATGTCTCCATCTCTGATGAGGCCAAGCTTCGTGCACTGGCTCAGAAGACCCTTGAGAAGTTGCCCGACGTTCGCCAGGAGAAGGTTGATAGGCTTTCCAAACTGATCCAGAGCGGTCGGTACAACCCCGACGCCGAGAAGATTGCCGAGAAGATACTGAGCGGTCTCAGCATCAAGGTCTGATTTCAGACCTCGCTCGAGCACACTTGTCGGTGGTTTAGCACTTAGGCCGGTTCCTAACGTCCCGAAGCCCAACTGACGTCTCAGACTAATGGACGAAAGGAGCATATAGTGCTACCCTCCATCTACCCCTTATTTGATCAGTTGGCCGAATCGATCGAGGCCGAGACGGCCATCCTCAATAGTCTGGCAGAACTTTTCACTGCCGAGCGAAAGCTCGTGATCAGCGGCGATGTGAAAGCTCTTGACCGCATGACCAAGAAAAAGCGGGGGCTTCAAAAAGACCTTTCGTCTGCGGCGCAGGCTACCGAGCAGGCGATGAGAGCTGTCTGCGAGACGGCGGAGATCGATCGCGGCAGGATAACAATGAACCAGCTTCCGGGATACCTTCTGGGAAATGATGACGAGAGGGCCTGCGTCTTGGCGAGCCGGCTTGAGGAGCACCGACTCGCGGCCCAAAGCGCCGGCGAGTCGGGATTAAGGACACAAGAGCTGCTGAAGAAGTCCATGGGTTACGTTGAACACATGGTCCGAATGATCACACAGCCTCAGAATCCGCCCTCGACATATTCTTCTAAGGGCCGGCTGAGTACTGGTGGACAGTCTCCCACATCGTCAATAACGTTGTAGCTGTGAAGGAGGCGCCTCAATGAGCGACATTTTTTCTCTTCTAAATATCGGCGTCAGGTCCCTCACGGCCCAGCAAACGGCGATTAACATCTGCGGCCACAACATCGCCAACGTCAACACGCCGAACTACTCGCGGCAGTCAGCGGTGTTTTCGTCATCCAGTCCGGAGCAGCTGGGCTTGCTTCAGATTGGCACCGGCACAGACATCACGCAGATTATGCAATACCGCGACGAGTATGCTATATCGAAAGCCAATCTACACAAGGGTCTGCTGGCTTTCGCTGAGCGAAAGCACTCCTTCATCTCTGAGATCGAGCAATCGCTCGTCTCGACCAATGCCCAGCATCTTGGCGATACGTTGACCGAGTTCTGGCAGTCGTGCGAGCAGGTTGGCAACAGCCCTGAAGGCGCCGCAGAGAGGCAGAACCTGGTCCAGACGGCAGATCGCCTGACGAGCGCAATCCGCGCGCAGAACGCCAGGTTCTCGGATCAGCGGACCTTCGCAAACGACGAGGTCAGCCAAACCGTTGAGCAGATCAACAACTTGGCAAAGAAGATAGCCGAGCTCAACGTCGGGATAACGTCCGCATCCGGCGGCGAGATGACCCACGCAAACGACCTTATTGACCGCCGGTCCGAGGCGCTGGATGAGCTTTCGAAGCTCATTGATTTCAACATGCTCGAGGACGACAGGGGCGGAGTAACTATCTTCGTTGGGGACAACCGCACGCTCGTCAGTGCTGACCAGCGGAACACGCTTGTCTGCCGCAACAACGTTGACAACAACGGCCTTTATGATGTTTACCTCGACGACGGTAACTCTCAGCACAACATCACTTCACGCATAGCCGGTGGGAGGCTCGGCGCCGACCTCGAGGCTCGGGACGAGATGGTCGTCTCCTACATGGCCGACCTCGACGAGCTCACCACAACGCTGCTGAAGACCGTCAACCGTGCGCACAGCATGGGTTTTGCCCTTCGGGACCAGACGAGCGTAACAGGAGCTTACTCGGTCTATAGCTCAACGATTGCGTTAAACGACGCTCTGAATCTCGAGGGCGGCTCGAACCTGGCCTACGATTCGGAGGCAGGGACGTTTAACATCACGATCACCCAGGATGGAGAGATAGTTCAGAGCGTTACAGTTGCGGTGGACCCCAACACGGACTCGCTTCAGGACGTCGTGGACAGGATCAATTCCTCAACGACGTATTTGACGGCGAGCATCTCTCAGAACAGCCTTCAGATCACCGGCGATGACGGACACGAGTTCGTGGTTGGAAAAGACACCGGTGGTGTGCTTGCGCAGCTTGGCGTGAACGTCCTGCTTACGGGATTTGACTCATCCGACATTCAGGTGGCGGATGCGGTTGCGGAAGACCCAACGCTCGTTGCTGCGGGGGCGACGTTCACGTCTGGGGACGGTGAGAATGCGTTGTTGCTCTCGATGCTTGCGGATAAGCAGTTGTTGAATGACGGGACGGCGACGTTTGGCGATTTTTTCAACTCGGTCGTTACCCGGGCCGGCAACGAGAGCGCCTCAGCCGAGTTCGAGGTGAACCGGGAGACGGACAACGTCAACTATTACGATGGTCTTAAGCAGCAGACCGCAGGTGTCTCGATCGATGAGGAGATGGCGAACCTCATCGTATATCAACAGGCCTACAACAGCGCGGCCTATTTCGTGTCCGTCGTCAATTCGATGATCAACACGGTGCTTCAGGAACTTGGCGGTTAGGAGGGCTTTTAGGTGCGTGTTACACGGAACATGATGGTTCAGGACTTTCTCACTAGGGCCGAGCAGCAATACGGACGGCTCAATGAACTCAATCTGAAGATAGCATCCGGCAAGAGGGTCAACAAGCCGTCTGATGACCCCAGTGGGCTTGCGCGGATTTTCCGGTACACGACGGCGGTGTCGAGGATTGAGGGGTACATGGCGAACGTGAACATGGCCTCTGCGTGGTCTCAGACGACTCAGAGCAGCATTCAAGAGGGCTCGGACCTTGTTCAGCAGTCGCTGGAAAAAGCGATGATAGCCCTGAGCGACTCCACTTCGGACGAAGCACGAGAAGGCCTTTCACAAGCCGTGAACGGCTACATCGACGAGCTCATCTCACTGGCCAACCGCTCCCAGAACAATCGCTACCTGTTCTCTGGCACAAAGACATCGACCAAGCCGTTCGTCAGGCTACAGCGAGACATCACGCTGGTTGGCTCGCTGCCGGACGGCGTTGAGGATGTTACTATTGGCTCGCAGTTCTCCGACCTTCCTGAACTTCAGCGCTCCGTCTATACAGTCGAGGTAACCTCGGACGGCGAGAACGCGACAGTCTTGCTGAAGGACGCCGATGGCTCGTCGGTCCAGATCGATGACAACTCGAAGGACGACACATCCTACCTCTCCAGCTACAACCATCTGGCAAACTCAGTAACGGTATCCCTCGGCGAGACGGCAGATACCGGCAGGGGCATCAGGATCAAGACCTCCTCGACCATGGCGTTGGGCGTGCAGACCTTCCGAGTGATCTTTACGCCGGATGGAAGCTTCGAGTACGTAGGCAACAGCGGCGCGGTGAAGTCCAAGATCGGCGATGACCTCATCGTAGATGTGAATGTGGCCGGGCACACATTTCTCCAGGCGGACACGGTCATTGGGACCGAGACTATCGATATGGTCCAGGGAACGCCTCTTGCATCCGGCGGCGGCGACGTGAAGTTCCTCATCTCTGATGGGGTTACCACAAAGACGATTACTTTTGCAGAGGGCGTCTCATACACGCAATCTGACGTTCTAAATCTACTCGATCAGGCCGGCCTATTCATCGGCGAGGGCGACCAACACGACGACGAGGTCTTCATAAGTGCGAGCTTCGATGCTCAGGGGCATCTCAGGCTTCGGCCTACCTCCGAGGGCATCCCCGGTAAGATCGTCCTGAACGATCTGAGCACTGGCGCCAACACGCTGAAGAGCTTTTTTGGTATGTCAAGCGGCCAGACTGACGGCACTGCCGTGTTGGACACTCTCAATCGTCTGGCGCGGAACATCGACGCGGGAGTAACTCAGTCCAAGATATTCAGCCCATCTGACTGGGCTAGCGGCAGCACCGCATCGGTCAGCAGAGACGGCTACTACACGGGCGCTAACGACGCTACGTGGGTCTTTACCGTCGGCGACGAGGGCGGCCTCGTCGGCCAGACTGACGGCCTGACGATCACCGTAACTGACGAGGCGACCGGCGAGGTCATCAAGACGATCGACGTTGGCGAGGCGTACTCCTCCGGCGAGAGCATATTGATAGCCGATGGCGTCCAGGTATCGTTCTCCGGGGTCCCAGGCACGCTCGAGGCCGGCGATTCGTTCACGCTTGACCTCCGGTGCGACAGAAGCGAGTCGGCGGCGCTGGATGACAGCATAAATGATCTCATCAAGACCGAATCGCTCGTCGGCTCCACGCTGCAATACATGGAGATGGTCCAGAAGAACCTGCTTGACTATCAGACGCTGATGAAGGGACAGCTTGACCAGGTGCAGGGAGTAGATCTGGTGGAGGCGATTGCGCAACTCCAGCAGGAGGAGCTGGCCTACCAGACATCGTTGGCGGTGGGCGCCAGAATACTGAATCAGGTTACCCTCCTGAACTACCTGTAAGCCCCCTTGGACTGCGGCGGCTCGACGCCGCTTTGGCTCGCCGCGGCCCTTGCCGATCGCCAGTCACGCGCGCAATAGTCCCATTCAGAGCCTTCTGGGCTGTTGATCAGAAGGTGGTGTCGAGCCACCACCAATCAAAGCGGTGTCAAGCCACCGCACTCCAAAGATGCCTCCGTCGAGTGCGACGGCCGTCAATCCAATCTTTCAGGCCGAAAAAACCAGCTTGACAACCGGTTTATCTTGCCCTTATCTTGTTAATATAAGGATGTAGTGCGTTAAGGAGAGTCGGAAGCGACGATAGGGTGCGGGCCTAGCCTGTCGCCTGTCATCTTTTCCTCTCGCGGATAGTCCATCCGCAGACTCCCCCTTACTGCATGGTTTGTCGTTTTGATTTGTAGGGGCAGTGCTTGCCCTGCCCAAATATGGTTGTAGGGGCGATTCACAAAGCGGTAGCGCGACGGAACGTCAAATCGCCCTAAAGACTTGTAAGGAGAAGAGAGATGTTTTTACGACGAGAGATGACGTTGACGCTCGCTACCATGATCACGGTCCTCGCGATCATGGTGACGGGTGCCCTGGCTGACGACGTGTGGCCGATGCACCAGATGAACCCGAAACATACAGGTCGCAGTCCTCACAGAGGACCAAAGAGCCCCACAATAAGGTGGACCTACCAAACCGACGGAGAGGTAGCCTGTTCGCCGGCTATCGGTCCGGATTCCATTGTCTATTTGGGTACCTATGCGGGGACGTTCTACGCCATCGATTCCGATGGCACTTTGCATTGGACCTATGACGCCCCGGGCGGGGGATTCTACTACTCAGACCCGGCAGTGGCGCAAGATGGCACCTTATACGTCGGGGGAGAAAGGGATCATAAGTTCTACGCTATCAATAGTGATAGCACGCTTAAGTGGAGTTACACCACGGGAGACCGCGTTTGCTCAGCCCCAAGTATCGGCGCGGATGGGACAGTTTATGTCGGATCTGTCGACAACCGTCTCTACGCCTTCAACCCCGACGGAACCGTGAAATGGTCCTTCACGGCTGCTTGTGATGTTGATGCCAGCCCAGCGCTGGCTGCAGATGGCACAATCTATATCAGCTCGTATTACAGCGGTGGGCTTTATGCCATCAATCCGGACGGGACCCAGAAGTGGAAGATCTCAGAGTCAAATATGGGCTGGGCTACTGTAACCATTGACGAAGAGGGCATTCTATACGTGCCGACCGGGTATAACGGTCACGTATGGTCCGTTGACCCAGCCGACGGATCGATCATCTGGGACTACAACGTCGGCGTTCGGGTCCATACATCTTTGGCACTAGGCGAGGATGGGGTGGTTTATGTTGGCGACTATAATGGCAAAGTGAGCGCCTTATGGCCTGACGGCAGCCTGAAATGGTCCTATGATACAGGAGAAAGTCACGCATCGTCTCCAATAATCGACGATGACGGTGTTGTCTTCTTTTGCACCCGCAATGGCGATGACGGAACGGCATGGGCGATTGAGCCGGACGGCACATTGCTCTGGTCATTAGAAATTGCCGGGCGAGTGGGATGGATGCTCGGTCCATCCCTTGGAGAGGATGGGACGCTATATTGCGTCAATCCTGACGGTGTCTTGTATGCCATAGGCGATTACCCAGTCAGCTACTATGTGAACGGGGACAGCGGAAGCGACTCTTATGACGGGATGCGCCCGACGTACGACGGGACCCACGGCCCCTGGCAGACAATCACTCACGCGCTTGACACTGTTTCCGGCAGCGAGGCGGAACCCGTCACCATTCACGTCGCGGCCGGCACTTATGCCGCCTCAACCCCCCCATACAACGGGGAGACGTTCCCCCTCTATATGGAGAGCTGGGTCTCGCTGTTGGGCGAGAACCGAGACACAACGATCCTTGACGCGGAGGATGACGCATATCATGTGATCTACTGCGATACGGTGAACGACCTGACGATAGAAGGGTTTACGATAACAGGAGGCCGGGCAGACAGTACCAGTGCTCCCGACAAGACTGGCGGGGGCATATACTGCGCCTGGTCTTGTTCGGTGTCGATTCAGAACAACACCATAATTTCCAACACTGCCAGGTATAAAGGTGGCGGAATCTTCTGCGCCGCCTGCGATTACCTGACGATCACCAACAACACTATCACAAGTAATCTCGTAACAGAAAGCTCATCGCCGTATAGCTACGGCGGTGGCATATACTTAGGCAGCAGCGGTCCTGCGACGATTTCACACAACGTCATCAGCGAGAACACATCAGGTGCTGAGGGTGCCGGAATCTGCTGCTATTTGAGTTCGCCGAGTATTGAAAATAACACGATTACTCACAACTGCGCGGAACGCCATGGTGGCGGGATATCCTGTTTCGCCTATTCTAATCCGACGATCACGGGGAATAATATCATACACAATGAGGCCTCCGGCAGCGCTTACTGCTATGGTGGCGGCATATACTGCTATCAGTCATCGCCGACGATTGACAGCAACACTATAGCGGAGAACGTGGCCGAAATGTGTGGCGCCGGGATAGGCTGTTTGGACAACAGCTCGCCCATGATTGAGAAGAACCAGATCACTGGCAACTCCGTAGAGCGCTCCAGCGGCGCCGGGGGCGGGATATACTGCAACGAGGAAAGTTCGCCCACAATCAGAAGCAACGAAATCACTGGCAACTCAGGCGGAATTTGCTGCGAGTATAGTTCCCCCACCGTTGAAAACAACATCATAGCGGGGAACGTGGCCGAAATATATGGCGGCGGCATATACTGCTATCAGTCATCGCCGACGATTCACAGCAACCAAATCACTAGCAACTCCATAGAGCGCTCCTGCGGCGCCGGGGCCGGAATATGCTGCTTAGACAACAGCTCTCCGACGATCACAAACAACATCATCAAACAGAATCAAGCAACCGGTGAGAAATACGGTGATGGTGATACTGAGGGCGCTGGGGGTGGTATATACTGCTCCAAAGGAGGCACTGGTTCAGGGTACGCCCCATCCTCACCGATTATCAGAAACTGCACCCTAGCTGACAACAGCGCCTCGAATGCTAATGGTGGCGGTGCGGTTTACGCGGATACTGATTGTGAACCCGAGGTGAAGAATTCGATTCTTTGGGGCAATTCGCCCGACGAGATCGCCGGCCCCGGTTCTGTTACAGTCACATACTCCGATGTTCAAGGTGGCTGGGCAGGCACTGGGAACATTGACAATGACCCACGATTCTGCTCACGAGGTGGGGAAACCAATTATGACGGGTATTTCCTGAAGCAGGAGAACGACGGCGCCGGATGGCCCGAGGCTCAGTGGAGTCTATGTATCGACGCCGGAGACCCCAGCAGCGATCCATTCGGCGGAGCGGACAACGAGGAATACTCGACCGCTGTAAACGGCTTTCTAGACATCAACACCGTTGATATGGGCTACCACTATGAATATCACGGCTGCACATACATCGAGCTCGTGTCGTTCGAGGCGCGGCCGCATGGCTCAAGCATCGTGCTGCGCTGGCAGACGGGCGCCGAGATCGACAACGCCGGCTTCCTTATCTATCGGGCGATTGCGGGCGCGAGCGACTACGTGCAGGTGGGCGATCTGATCGCAGCGGAGGGCACGGCGGCCTCGGGCGCCTCATACAGATTCGTTGACCGCAACGTCGAGGCGGGCGTCAGCTACGATTACTGGCTGGTTGACGTCGACACGAGCGGCAAATGGACGGCACATGGGCCGGTGTCCGCGACGCTTGGTGGTCTGCGGGGCTGGCCCAGTCAGCCGAAACTGTTCACATCCCTTATGAACGGCAACCTGACCACGAAGAGCGTCCCCTTGCCGAGGCGCGAATAGACCTCGATCATCCCGTTGTGCTCCGAGACAATCCTCTCGCTCGTGGCAAGTCCCAGCCCAGAGCCTTTGGCCTTGCTCGTAACGAATGGGTTGAAGATGGTCTCGATGCTCTTCTCAGTCATCCCCTTGCCGAAATCGCGACAGTATATTGCGATGTGCTTCCGGGCCTTCAGTCCGTCGTCTCCAACGACCTGATGTGCGGGGCCAAGCGACATAAACTCGCTCACCACCGGCTCTTGGCCCTCTGCCCCGCCGACGCCGAGCCCGTCGCGATTGAGGCGCGTGCCCAAAACAACCACGGCCGGTGATTTCGCGGCCTCCAATGAATTGATTACGAGGTTTATCAGGACCTGCTTGATCAGGCCGGGGTCGAAGAGAGTGTCCGGCAGGTCTCTGTCAAGTTGCAGCTTCAATTTTGCTTGCGCCTCGTCGAACTCGGTCTTCAAGAGTTTTTTGGTATCCATTACGAGGTAGTTGATGTTGCTCAGTTTGGGGTTCAGGTTGATGCGGGTCGAGTAGTCGAGCAGATTCCTCGTGAGGCTGGAAAGCCTCCTGGACTCGTCACGTATTATCTTGGTGAACTCCCTGACCAAGTCGCTATCTACTGTCTGGCCGAGATACTCAGCGGAGCCGCTTATCGCCTCAAGTGGGTTGCGAATTTCGTGTGCTATCCGAGCTGCCATCTCGCCGACCGCTGCGAGGCGATCGAGCGACCTCATGCGGTCCTCGATTTTGTGCCGGTCGGTGGTGTCTTTGATGTAAAGTATTACCTGCTCGACCTCGCCCTCCTGGTTGAAGAGCGGAAACACCTCCTCCTCGAGGAACGAGGGTTCCTCGCCCTCCTTCCTCGGAGCATGAAACGCCGCGGAGGCCTTTTTACCTGATCTGAGCGTGGTGAGCGCTGGGCAGTTTGGGCATGGTCGGTCGCCTCTTTGGAAAAGCTCGTGGCACTTTTTGCCAACTATCTCTTCTACCGGAAGGCCCAGGAGTCTCTGCTCACTCTCGTTTACGTTGAGGACTCCCAGGTTCTTGTCCAGCGTGATTATCCCATCAGTTATGCCGTCAAAAATCGCCTGTAGTCGCTGCTTGCTCTTCAGGGTGGCAAGGTGCAAGCTAATGTATTGCCTGGCTATTTGCCTGTAGATGGCGAGAACCAGCAGCGCATAGACGAAGATCGGGACGGTCTCGCTGAGCATCACAAGCGTAGAATCTCGGCCCTCGAACCCAAGAACGTTCCGCAATATGCACGCCTGCGCGAATGCCCACAGCAATGCGGCAGCGACGATAAGCCACGTCGATTTGCGTCCCGCAAGTAGGGTGTAGAACACGATCGCAGCCAGAAGCGCGAGATCGAGAGATGCGATGAGCCAACAACCCCAGTGAAGAGCGAAGGCGACAGGTGGCTGCTGCAAATGGAACGAGACAAACACCGCCAGCGATATACCGACAGCGGATAGAAGGTTATAGACCATGATCTTTTGCAGAAACATCTTCCGCCTGGTCACCGGATACAGAAAGGCCGTAGTCAGGATTATCAGCGCGAAAAGCTCCAGCACTCTATCTAGCAGGACGGAATACTGCTCCACCGGAGAGAGGTGAGCGATCACTCGCAGACCCAAGACCGAGCAGTTGAGATACTCCTGGGACATCAGCACTATGAACCCGAGCGTCAGATAGGTGTACTCCCTACTGTGTGTCCGCTTGCGCTCGATGTTGACCATCACGAGGATCAGGACGGCGAACATGAATTGTATGAAGTGGGAGAAAAACATGCCGCTTAATTCGTAGAAGAACGTGGTCAATCCTCGCAGCATGAGATCGGCCACAAAAACAAACGTGTTATCCATCTGACGCCCGCTCTATTCCCCGCGAAAGGAGCCGCTCATAAAGCGCCGCGGTCTGATCCGCCATCCGCTCCAATCCGAACTCCATCGCACGGCTCCTTGCGTTTCTCGACATTTCCTTCCGAAGCTCAGCATCGGTCAAAATGCGCACAACTCGCTCGGCAAGCCCCTCCGCGCACGGCTCGCACAGAAATCCCTCCTGGCCGTCCCGAACCGCCTCCCGGTTGCCGCCGACGTCGGTTACAACCGCCGGAAGTCCCGTGGCCAGCGCCTCCAACAGCACATTGGAGAAGCCCTCTTTTGCTGAGGATGACACAAATACGTCCGAGGCGGCAAGGCATTCGGCCACGTCCTTGCGGTAACCCGCGAATATGACGGCGTGCGCAATCCCAAGTTTTCTCGAAAGCTCGACGAGCGAATCGTGAAGCTCGCCGCTCCCAAGAACCAACAGCCGCGTCCCGGGCTGCGACTCATGGACAATTGCAAAAGCCGAGAGCAGCAGCTCAGGTCTCTTCTGTGGGATGAGCCGGCCAGCAGCAACCACGAGCTGCTCGTCATCTCCGATCCCAAGCTGGGCTCTCACCTCGCTGCTTGGGCTGCGCTTCCCAGCACGCCAGAGCTCACGGGGCCTGAATCTCTCAGTATCAACACCATTATAGATCACAACAATGTCTCGTCCTGAAAGACCAGTAGCCTCCAGATAGTCCTGCTTCACACGTTCAGACACACAGACGGTTGCGTCGCGAAAACGCGCCACGAACCGATCTTGAATAACCTGGCGCCTCGTTCGGAACTTCCCAACATTGTGAACGTTCGAGATAATGACAGGAGCGCCGGCGAGGCGCGCGGCGAGCGTCCCGGTGATGTTCGCTGCGTACATGTGCGTGTGGACGATGTCGGTCTGCTGCCGCCTGATGAACCGGGCGAGGCCGAAAATCCCGACCGGGTCGAGGCGCGAGCGAACGCGGCAGACGTGAACGCGTGCCCCCGCCTGGGCGAGTCGCCCCGCAAGCGAGCCTGCCTCCTTGATGCAGCAGACTGCCACATCAAAGCCCCGGTCTCGCAAGAGCGGCAGAAGCGACGCGAGTTTCGCCTCGACCCCACCGCGAGAGAGCTGCGTTATGACCCGCAGCACGCGGGTGAGTCCTGCTGGCTCATTTGACAGAGGTATGCGTTCCATAAGAGCTGATTCAACCACGGACGGGGACGAATGGACATGAGAAAATGAGGAAAGATCGAAGGCGCTATGAAATCACAAGGGGTGCCGCTTGCTGCACCCTTAATGCAGGTGCGGTCATATCAGAGGAGTGAGGCGCAGGCTAGGCAGACTTGTGGACGTCGATCATCTTCATCCCGCAGTAGTATTCACTTGAGACGGGCTTAACGATCGCCGAGACCTTCGCCACGATCTCCTTGATGCGCTCGCACTGCGACTGGATCGACCTGAGTCGTTGTAGGACGCCGTTTTCGACGCCGCCGGAGAGCTTTCTCTCCAACAGCTCGCTCGTCGCGAGGATTACTGTCAAGGGATTGTTAATTTCGTGGCTCAAACCGATCGCAACCTCACGTATGACGGAGAGTCTTTTGGTTGCGATCTCGTCCGCCTTCGCCAGAAGGTCCTTATCATAAGCTTCGACCAAAAGCCCCATCATGCTCTCCCACTTCTCCAGCTGCTGTATTGACGCTATCAGATCATTGATCTCGTCGTCAGATACCGTTGGGCTGATGGACCTGAGGAGTTTTCTGAAGCCATCCGCCAGATTCTCACCAGACCGGCGATCGGGAATGAAGTTGCCGGCGTGGCCTGACCCTGAGTCGCGCTCCAACATCTCGACCGCCTCATCGACGTCTTGGGCCATCTTGAAAAAACGATCAAGTTCAGTGTGCTCGAGAACCTCTGCAACTGGACCTGAAACGCCCGCCAAGCACAGCTGCGCGTTGTGCGCCTGGAGCGTCTTGGCTATCCTGACGAGTAGTCCGAGGCCTGAGCTGTCAACCCGAAGCACGCCTGACATGTCGAACACGATCCTATGGACGGACGGGTCCTCAACCAAGTGCTTTATCTGGCCGAAGATGTTCCGCGTGTTAGTTACGTTGACAACACCGCCCAACTCAAGGACGATGACCCCTCCGTAGTTCCAGGTCTTCAGCACAACAGTCCCTCATCTGTTTCAACAGCTAAAAAATCTACTATAACCGGCAAGCCTTATCGTAAGCGGAGGTTGAAAACTCAAGGTAAATCTCGCCTCGACCCTTGACCGAGGAGTCCCCAATAGTCAGATTGACCGTGCGCGAAGTTGTCTCTTGAAGTTGCCTGACACGTAGATAGATGAGTTCATGTTGCAGTCCGGACTGCTGCTTCCTTTACTTGGCGGGTGTAAATGAGGGAGCGAGGCTGCAATCCCCGACAGGGGATACCGTGGGTAGCCGTGCATGCAATGCAACGGGAGGGTTATCCTCGCGGCATAGGAGCTCTCTTTTACCGTCAGGCTGACGCCTGCGGCTACCTGTGGTGTGCCCTTTCGGGCAGAATCCCATGCGCCCCGTCCCCGACGCGGCCGCAACATTCCCCTCTTCAATCTGATTATTGGGGAGTCCCACACTTCTTGACAGCCTAGGCGGCGGGCACATATACTTCTGCGTCATACTGGATGTGCCGGGTGCGTTTCTCTCCCTGATTGCGCTAGGAGAATGAGATTGTCTCAGATTTGGGCAGCATTGTGTGTAGCAGGCTTCGCCGGGTGGGTTACTTCGACGATTGTGTTCATCTTCACAGCCTTCACGAAGGATAATAAGTTTTTGCCCAGAAAAGGCTTGCTGTGGGGAATGATCATTGTGATGTCCTTTGCATTCTGGGTCGTCGGGTTGAAAATGGCCTGATCTCCAGCAAAACCCGATGAAGAACTCTCGAAGCACTGCTCCCGAACCAAAGCCCTTTTTGGCCAGAAACTGGAAGGTCCTTCTCGGCCTTCTCATTAGCGCCGGCTGCCTTTACTACTTCATCCGAATGTGCGATTTCGGCGAGATGTGGAAGACCATGAAGGAGGCCAAAATCGGGTTCCTCTTGCTGACCCTCATCTCGATCTTCACCACCTACTGGGCAAGAGCCGTCAGGTGGCGCTTTCTGTTGAGGCCGCTAAAGCGCGTGACGGTTGGCCCCTCTTTCTCGGCCACCATCATCGGCTTCACCGCCTCAAATATCTTCCCAATGCGTGCCGGCGAGTTCGTCCGAGCCTATGTCCTTGCCAAGAACGAGAATATCCGCGCAACATCAACCTTCGCCACAATTGTCGTCGAGCGGCTCTGCGACGGCTTCTGCGTCCTGGCCATCCTCGTCTTGGCGCTCACTGTAACAGCATTTCCCAAGCCACCAGACCCCTCCCAATTGAGCGAGCCAATGCAGAGAATAGTCGCGGCTATCACCCAGCAAAGGCTACGCTACTTCGGTTACTCGACGCTCGCTCTGTACCTCGGAATCATGTCAATACTCCTGTTCTTGCGGTTTGCATCAAAAAAAACAGAGCTCGTCATTTCCAAAGTGCTCTTCTTCGCGCCCAAGACCGCCATTCGTAAAGTAACAGACGCCCTGCTCTCCTTTTCCGACGGGATCGCCTCGATTAACACGCCAGCTCAGGCAGCAAATGTCTTTGTGTGGTCGCTTCTGACTTGGGGCACAATTGCGATCGGCCCATGGCTGCTTTCGCTCGCGTTCGGACTGACGCTCCCAATCCACATGGGCCTCTTCGTGACCGCGATACTCACGGTCGGCGTCATGCTCCCATCCTCGCCGGGGTTCATCGGCATATTCCAGCTAGCGGCCGCAGCAGCGATGGTCTTGCTTGGCGTTCAGGAGCAGGTCGCAACCAGCTACGCCTTGATGCTGTGGGCCCTGTCCATCATCCCCGTAACGATACTCGGCTTCATCCTGTGCTGGGTCGGCAAAACATCCTTCTTCCAGATAATCAAGGCCAGCAAGCAAGAGCGGATGGCAGCCGGGGAGAGCTCGTAGTGAAAGATGGCCCAGCCCCAGGCTGACGACGAGCGAGACTCCGGCAAGATGTCGATTGTCGAGCATCTCGCCGAATTCAGGAGGCGCCTCATCGTTTGCATCGCGGCAGTGATTGCCGGATTCGCAGTTGCCTACGTTTTCTCCGACCATATTCTTCTCGTGCTCATAGCGCCGATCAAAAGGGCTCTCTCGCCCGAAGGAACCCTGGCGATACTTAAAGTGCAGGAAGCCTTCGTAACTCATATCAAAGTGGCGCTCGTGGCAGCCGCGATCGTCGCCTTCCCGGTGATCATCCACCAGGTCTGGGCATTCGTGCTGCCGGCTCTCAAGAAAAAGGAAGCCAAAGCCGGCTTGATGCTCGTCATATTCTCCACGGTCCTCTTTGCTGCGGGGATTCTCTTCGCGTATTTCACGATACTGCCCTATGCCTTCACGTTCTTCCTAAAAAGCGCACAGGGCATCGCCGCGCCCAACATCTCGCTGGCTTTTTACGTCAATTTCTGCGCCCGCGTCCTTCTCGCCTTCGGCCTCGTGTTCCAGCTGCCGCTCGTAATTGTCTTTCTCGTCCGCTCAGGCATCGTGACGCTCAATCAGGTTAGAAGAGCCAGGCGATACGCGATCGTTCTCATCTTCATCGTGGCGGCCATTTTGACGCCGCCCGACGCCCTCACCCAAATCCTAATGGCCATTCCCCTACTCGCCCTCTACGAACTCAGCATCCTCGCCGCAAGGCTCCTGACCAGGCGGGATTAATCGTATGCAGGGACAGCCACAAACAATAACGGAGCTTGGCTGAGGCGAGCTCGGAACGTGCGAGCCAACAGGGCAAAAGATAATCCGAAACGTTCTCCCGTGTGCCGTGGGCACCCCCACACCCCTCCGCTGCTTTTGTGCCTTGCGCCGAGATGTTGCGAGGCAACCTCTCGGCCAGCCGCCAATCGCAAGGCGATTGATGGCTAACCCATGAATTACCTGAACCGTTTGATGCGACTTCCCCTAGGTGGTATCTTTAGGTCAGTTGAAGGAACCAGACGGTGGGCGATGCGCTTGCCGCGAGAAAATACTGTAATCCTTCAATTCCCTGAAAGGGGATAACGTGGGTAGCCGTAGGTGAAACCTACGGAAACGTGAAAACGAGAATAAGAAATCAACCCTGAAGCGGTTGCACAAAGGAGGGCCTCAAAGAATGAGCCCAAAGAAGAAAAAAAAGACGAAGCCAAAACCGCTGGACCTCAAGCTGACGCTCGAGAACTTCGGCCCGCTCCGAAAGGCCGAAATCGACCTCAAACCACTAACCATCTTCATCGGCCCGAATAACTCAGGGAAGACGTATGTAGCGACGATGTTCTATTCGCTGTGGAAGGCCTTGCAGATAGTCTCCGTGTACGCCGTAATGCCGGCTCGAGTATTGAGAATCAGGGAGAAAGCTTCTCATCAATTCTCTTTTTCCGCCGATCCCTCCGGAGCCGAATGGTTCAAGTCATATGACGCATTCCTCAAGTCTCTGGCACCCGATTTGATCGCATTTGGGGATGGCGGACTCGATATAGCCGGTTTCCTCAGCCGGTTCTTCCCCAAGCTTCTCGATGATCAGCAAGAGCTATTACGAAAGAATATAGCAGGGCAAATCGGGACATCGTTCAGCACGAAAGGCTCCGACCTCGCTAGATCAGGCCAAAAGCGATTTCAACTCCTCTGCCGAACTCGCCACTTAGATCTCAAGTATGACTCTGGTTCGGATGTAGGGGAGATACGGATTGGGGGAAATGAGAAGCTATTGCATGCCCTTGTGGCGGAGAACAAGCTGAGCAGCATATGCGATAGGATCAAAGCCGTGGCGAATGACAAGCATGAGGCGGATCTTGCGCACGATGAGGAGATCGCCTTCTTGCTGGCGCACCTTGCACGAACTGCACAGTTTGGGTTTTGGCACGACTTCCTGGAGGCTTTCGGTGAGGAGAGGCGGAGGTTGCATAAGCGCGAGTTCCACTACCTACCCGCCCCCAGATCAGCCTTGCTTGAGGTCTATAAACCTCTTGTTTCGGGCGTCTTCCGTCAGATGGGCGAAGCCGGGCACGAGAGATCGGAGATCCCCACTATAACTGGCGTGACCTCCAACTTCATGACATTCCTGACGCATTTGCCTCAACCAGAAGGACCTTTTGCCAAGATGGAAATCCAGATGTCCGATGATTTGATTCAGGGCCGGATAGTCCTGGAAGTAGCGCATCCGAATCTGCCCCCGACTTTCCTATATGAGTTCGAAGGCGGCAAAATCCCTCTTTACAGAGCCTCATCAAGCGTATCCGAGCTAGCGCCACTCTTTCTGTATTTGAGGTATGCAATCAAACCCGGAGATGCCCTCATCATCGACGAGCCTGAGGCCCACCTGCATCCAGCGAATATCAGAGTGCTCGCCAAGTACCTTGTGAAGCTCGTCCGGGAGGGCGTCAATTTGATCATCACGACGCACAGCGACTATCTGTTTGGGCAGATCAACAACTACATCTTGCGGGGCGAGCTAAGGGCAAAGCGATTCAAAGAGAAATCAGATGACCTCCCAGACGTCTATCTCAATCATGATGAGGTCGGTGCCTACCTGTTCAAGAGGGACAACAGGATCAAGAAGGGGACAGCCTATCGGACTGAGGAGCTTGAGGTTACGGAGGAGGGATTCTCCGAGCAGGAATTCGTCAAGGTTAGCCATGCGATGTATGACGAGCTAGTTGATCTCAGACGTCAGATCGATCCCAAGGAATACTTGGATGACGAATGGTAGATTGAGGAGAGATCGCCAAGGAGCCGTGGATTATCTCAAGAATCGCACGAGTCTGAAGGAGGTGATCAGGCCAGAGGGATGTAGAGAACCCGTCCGTCTCCCAGGTGACCAGGAACACGAATGCCATATCTGCACCGAAGAGGTGCCAGAAGACTCATTCGTCGTTTTGGGCGAGCCTTTGATTCAGAAAGAAAAAAGGCGCAAATGTGATTGCATCATACTCTATGAACGAGATGACGGACGCGAGCCCTTCATCGCTATTGTCCTTGCAGAGATCAGAAGTCAACTCCCAAGACCCAAAAGGAAAGACATTCGGGGCAGGTCCAAATTCGACCAGAAATTCAAACACACTTCTGAAGAAGTCCGGAGAATCCTACGCGGTCTTAAGAGAAGAATGAATGGGGAAGTTGAGGTCCGTTGGTTCCCCGTACTGATCACTTTGCCGTTGACAGAGAAACAAATCGACATACTAAAGGGCAAGACGGTCGCATGTGGGCTTAAGAATAAACGGCTTCTGCATAAGGCATGTGATCCTCGCAAAGATCTTCATCCTCACCTACTTCGCGACATCATTGACTTTGGACCAGAGGCCATCTGATCGCGCCTCACCCCTCCCCCATCAGCAGCTTCAGCGCGAGGGCGTTCTTGGACTTGTTCTTGAGGCGCTCGGTCCAGTCGCTCGGCTGGAACAAGGCCAACGCGGAGACCGTCGGCGAGGTCAAGGCGACGTTCACCCTCGTCAACCCAGGCCCGGCGCGGGACATCGACATCTATATCGCCTGCGATTTAGGCGATGGCCAGCTCTTGTTCTACCCGGAGTTCACGCCGGAGCCGAGCGGCATCCCGTTTGCGGCGCCCGTTCACTTCTATCTCGACCGCTATTCGCTAATTGAGGCGCAGGTCCCGTATGGCTTATCAATTGAGCCGATTCACTTCTACTGCGGCATCTCGTCGCCCGGCGAGTTCAGATTCCTTCGCCCGATCGACGTCCTCTGACCGCGAGTACCTGGCGCAGAAGGCGCACATTCCTACGTTTGAGCGGTTCTATCCAGACGCTATTGGCTACTCGCGTTGGTAGCGAACATCGTCGCCGTGCGTTTGAGTCGTCGCATACCCAGGCGGCTAGTTATCGACTAACTCCCAGACTGAGTTCATGTGCATCCTGCCCGGCTGGCTCCCGCCAAAGAGTAGAGCACGCTTCTGAACTGAATCCCAGACAGCGGCAGCGCCGCACACCTGAAGCGTCATTCGCAGTTCAGGCTGGATTTGCGACCACTCATACGTCGTAAGGTCCAACGCCAGAAGCTCCAAGTAATGCTTATGTTTGAAATCATCCTGGCCGCCGAAAACGACCATACGGTGCCTGACGGGATCGTAAACCGCACAATGCCCTGACCTTAACCCAGGCACGATGCCTTTGGTCTCGATCTTCTTCCATTCAGCTTTGGCTAGGTCAAGCGAATAGACGTTGCTGAAATCCATCTCAGAGCCGCCCTTACCTGTCCCAATTCCACCGAAGACCAGAAGTGACCCGGTCTTGGGGTCATATATCTCGCTGTGCCGGTCGCGCGGCTCGGGAATGTCGCCCTTTGTCTCCAACTTCTTCCACTTGAAATCTTCCAGCGAAAGTGAATAGACATCATTGAAATACACTGTCCGATATCGTGTGTTGTCCGGGTTGACCCAGGCTGATCCTCCGAAAAAGACCATCGAGTCCGACTTGGGGTCATAGACAGATGCCGTCAGCATCCGGCACGTGGGAATATCACCGCTGTGTGATGCATCGTGCCACTTGTTCTCGGAGAAACTATACCAGTGTGTCTCAATCCCCTTCTCAACCAGCGGAACAGTGACAACCATCCGGTCCCTTTTGGTGTCATAAACGCCTATCCCAAGCCAAAGCTTCCTCAAATCACCATCCTTGGGCTCAATCCGAGACCACTCCCTCGTCTTCAGGTTCAGAGTCCACAGGTCTCCCAACGGAGTGAGTGATTCAAGCCGGCCTCCGAAAACCACAAGCTGGTTGGCCTTCTCACGGAATACCACAACAGGCTGGACACGAGGTTTGGGCGCGCTCTTATTCGTCGTAATCTCCGCAAACCTTGGCCGCTTGGCCTTCTGCGCAGCAAGCAACAATGCTGCACAAAGACCAAAGACCATAACCAATACAACCAAACACTTCGTCTTCATACGAGCCTCACTCCCCCGACAATCCGTTACCAAGAAAGAGAACATCTCACTTCAAACAAGAAGCAACTATGCAAGCTGCAGCTTGTCATGTCAACAGCCCTCGAGAGCCAATAATCAGACTGATCGTTTCTGAAGTTGAGGTCTGAAGCTGGCTGGCACATAGGCAGGGGAGTTCATGCGGAAAGCGGAGTTGGTGCCTCCTTCACCTAACGGGGTGCCCACGGCACTCGGGTAGCTTTTTCTATTGGCCATCGCGGAGGTCGGCTCGCACGTTCCGAGCTCGCCTCCGCCGGAGGCGCAGGCTATGGGAGCGGAGGCTCTCCGCCCGACAGGGGATACCATGGGTTAGCCGTGCGTGCAACGCAACGGGGAGGTTAGAAAGGGGGATTGTGGCGTTATTCGCACCGTCAGGCTACGCCTGCGGCTACCCATGGTCTGCCCTTCGGGCACGAGCTTCTGCCCTCCATCCGCGAGACAACCGTACGCTCCTTAGCAGAGCCCACGCCGCGTCGAGCCTCCGCACTCCAAATCACCCGTTGGGTGCAACAGGCGAAGCGGGCAGGGGTTAGGGCAGCATTATGGCAGCGCAACGCATCCGGCTACGTCTTTGATTGGGAAACATATAGGCAGCACGTGGGTTAGAGGGAGCCAAGGTATATAAGCTATCGTTGGAGATGGTCCATCCGGCAGCACTGGTAGCGGGGTCTCAGTGATTCGGCCCTTCGTCTGGACGAGTCTTGCCTCGACAATAGAGAAATCGGACGGGCCCGCCAGGACCAAGATGCGCACCTCGCTCAGGCGCCCGGCCAACACCCATTGCGGCTCGCGGTCAAGAACAACCGTAGCCTTTGTCCCTTCGATGTGAGCCGGCAGCTCGAGTGAGCCGGTCCTACCGTTTGAGGTGAACTCTAGCCGCACATGTAAGCTCTGCATTGACGTATTGGTGATGTGAAGCTCCGCCTTGTCAATAAGCATCGAATCGATCTCTGGCTCGAGGCGCAGCAGAGCGCTATTGGCTGTTGAGGCGACAGCCGCCCGGGCGTGTATCACGTCGGATCGTAGCGCCAGATATGACTGTTGGCGCTTGAGAATGCGTCTGACCAGTTCTGGGTCCTCAACCGCCTTCTTTCCGTCATACCGAAACGCCAGAAACGTTGTCTCCGGCGCTATCGCGTTGTATTGAAAGCTCTTGGTCCAAGCGCGAAAGCTGGCCGCACCCAGCGTCATCCAGTCCTTCCCATACTCACCCCTAAGCCTACACCGGAGGCTTGCGCAGAGGACCTCCTCGTCCTTGATGGGGACGCTGCCGTCGAAGACCACCAGTATCAAGGTATTATCCGGAACCTGCGGTTTTACCGCAATAATCGCCTCGGGAAGCTTGGCAGCATCATCCGATTCGGCCACGGATGCTGCCATCACTTTCAAGAAGCCGCCAGCGTAAAAGCCGACGATCAGCACGATCAGGCCAACTGATAATGCCTTCAGCGGCACCCGGGAGACCTTAGGCAAGACGCTTTTGGAGATAGCGCACCTGCACAGGAGCGCGATAGCAGTGATCGAGGCGACCCAGAATCTCGGATGGTTGATCACGGGCTGCTGAGAGAAGAACTCGACCCAGCTTGCTCTGAACAGCTCAAACACCCAATAGCTGATCGAAATCACAACGACCCAGTCCAGGAATGAGACCAGGACTGACGCCCGGCTCGAGCGCCTCTCGGCGTCCAGAGCTGCGCCCAAGCAGGAGACCGTCAAGTAGCCCAG
>DATLAJ010000134.1 GCA_035527515.1 bacterium | reverse complement strand
GCGCCCAATCTGCTCAAACTCTCTTTTGTCCGCAGATTACACAGATTACGCAGATTAACCGGAGAAGCTACACATGATACAAGCCGGACCGCCATCGAGCGAGAACTTCTCCACCCTACCGACCCATCCCCCTTCAATCTGCGCAATCTGTGTAATCTGTGGATGAATCCCTCCCAAGACTCAACTTAGCCTAGATTGCGAACACATTTGCTCTCACCGGCCTTCGCGCTTTCTGGTGAATGACGAGACTAAGAGCTTCAGCTCCTCGCAGCCCAAGAGCTTGCTGCATGATGCCAGTATCCCCACAGAGCCCGCAATAATCGCCGCCAGCTGCAAAAGCCGGTGTCCAAACGAGGCGCTGAAATCGTAGCCGACAAGAGCATATAGCGCAACGCACCCGAACGTCATGCCAGCCGCCGCAACGAGGGATTTGAGCATGGCCGCGATGTCGCCCGTTGCCAGCGACAGCGTCGTCCTTCTTCTGGCCAAGAACATCAGTAGGCCGAAGTTGATGAACGACGAGATCGACGATGCGAGCGCCAGACCCCCGTAGGCCAAAAACTGCATCAGGATGAGGTTTAGAACCACGTTGGAGACCAGCGCGACCGTCGCGACGACAACCGGCGTCTTGGTGTCCTTCTGGGCGTAAAAAACGGCGGCGATGGTCTTCACAGCGGCGAACGCAAAAACGCCCATCGCGTAGAAAAGGAGCGTGAACGCCACCGCATCAGTCGTTTCGCTCGTGAATGCGCCTCGTTCAAACAGCAGGTTCACAATCGGCCTGCGGAGGATGATGAGCCCCGCGGTCGATGGCAACGTGAAGAAGACAATGAGCCGCATTCCCAGCCCGAATGTTCTCTGAAACTCACCGGTGTTGCCTTGGGCGAAGAGTTTGGAAAGTTTCGGCAGAATCGGCGTCGCCACCGCTATTCCGAAGAGCGCCAGCGGAAGCTGCACCAGCCGGTTGGCGAAGAAAAGATACGAATTGCTGCCCGGAGCGAGAAAGGATGCGAGAAGCATATCGACGTAAGCGTTTATCTCGACGACCCCGAAGCCCAACATTGCCGGCAGCATCAACATGAGTATTCGACGAAATCCGGGATGCCTGAGCTTCAGCATTGGCCTGAAACTGAAACCTCGCCTGATGAGCGGCGGCGCCTGAAGCAACAGCTGTAGAACTCCGCCAACGATGACGCCGACCGCGAGCGCCCTGACCGGTTCCTTGAAATGGCCGGTCAGAAGCAGCGCGGAGCCGATGATTGAGACGTTCAGAAGGACGGGATAGAAAGCCCCAGACGCGAAGTGCCTCATCGTGTTCAGCATCGCCGCGCAAAGTGCCGTCAGGCAGACGAGGACAACGTAAGGGAACATGACCCTCAAAAGCCATGCTGTTAGCTCCGTCTTCTCTGTCCCGCCTGACTGCGCTGCCTCAGCCCAGCCGGGCACCTGTATCCTCAGAAACTCCGGGGCAAACACGATCGCAAGCGCCGTGATGGCAGTCAGAATCAAAAGCAGCGCCGTCAGCACGGTCCTGGCCAGGTCGAACGCCTCACGCCTGGACCGCTTCGTCAAATACTCGGAAAAAACCGGGATGAACGCTGCGTTGAGCGCGCCCTCGCCGAAGAGCCGGCGGAACAGGTTCGGTATCCTGAACGCCACCACAAACGCATCCAGCGAGGTCCCCGCAGGAAACAGGCTCGTTAGAATAACGTCGCGGATAAGGCCCAGTATCCTGCTCAGGAGCGTGCCGGCCCCGACGACCGACGCCGCCCGCGTTATCTCCGTGTCCCCGCTCGTATTCCTAGACAAGGTGTGCAGCTCCCATGAAGAGAAAACCCAACGAATCCGCCTCAAATCTATCAGCAAGGCCCGGATCCCGTCAATGATTGCTGGGTGTCCCAAAAACCAGATTGGAGGACGGCGGGCAACTGCTTTTTGGAGTGCGGCGGCTTGACGCCGCTTTCATTCGCGGTGGCTTGACACCACCCTCTGATAGATACCTACCTCGAACCTTGAAGCGGCCATCGCGCTCAGTCGGCGGTCTCGAGCGCCTCAAGCATGGCGATATATGTGCTGTCCAGTTGGTGGTAGCGAGCGCCGGTGATTATCTGCTGCATGTAAGCTTTGGAGGGCTTGAATAGGCCCTGCTCGGAGGCCTTGTAAGTGTATGCCTCGAGGACCTCGCCCGCCCGGAGAGTTATTTTGACGGTGATTCGCTCGTAGCAGCCGTCCGAGACGCCCTCGAATCCGTCGAGGCGCACAGCATCGTCATCCGTGATGTCATAGAGAGCGCCTTGCACGTGATCGACCTGCGCAGGCACGATGTCCGCCACGCCACCGTTTCGCGCCTCGGAAAACCTGGTGAATGCGAGACGATGCTCGGGCAAAATGGCCATCGCGATGGTGACGGCGCTCGGGCAGCGGTTGTGCATCTGCTCAAAGTCAAGGTTCGAGCCGTAGGCGAAATAAAACATAATTCACTCGAATCACGTGTATTGGCTCAGAAGACGCACGATTGCATCACAAAAGCCCCGAGTCCTTGCCTCTTGGTTGACTCCCAGCTGAACTCACGATTAGATTCAGGTTCCCAAAGCCAGCGGGCTTTGTCATTAGGGAAGTGTTGTAACATAAGAACTAACATAACTCAAGAGGGACAACCTATGAACAAGGGTCCGGTCGGGGTCTCGATCTCTCGAGCGATCGTCGATTCGTATTACGACCAGCTACAGCGCAGCCTTGCCAGCGACGTTGTCATTGCCGGGGCAGGGCCTTCTGGGCTCATGGCAGCCGTGGGGCTCGCGCGGGCGGGCCGCTCGGTAACAATAGTTGAGAAACGCCTCTCGCCCGGGGGCGGGATATGGGGTGGCGGCATGACGATGAGTAAGATAGTTGTTCGTGAAGACGCGCTCGGCATCCTCTCTGACCTCGGGATAGGATACAATGCGGCCAACGACGGCCTATTCGTGGCGGACGCGATAGAGCTCGCCTCCACGCTCTGCGCATCGGCCTTGAGGGCGGGAGCGAAGATGTTCAACCTGCACTGGGTGGAGGACGTATGCCTCGACAGTGGGCGGGTGACTGGTGCCGTTGTCAACAAGAGCACACTGGCCGAAATGCTACCAATAGACCCGCTCGTCTTTGGCGCGACTGCCGTCATCGACGCGACCGGCCACGACGCCGCCGTCGTCCAGACACTCAAGAGGCGAGGCATTCTGAAGCTTCCGGAGGGCCCAAGGCCTGACGGGACGGTTTTCGGCGAGGGCCCGATGGACATCGAGGCTGGCGAGAGGTTCGTTGTGGAGAAGACGGGGGAGATATTCCCCGGACTCTATGTGGCCGGCATGAGCGTCTGCACCTGCTTCGGCGGGCCGCGGATGGGGCCGATATTTGGCGGGATGCTGCTCTCGGGCAAGAAGGTGGCGAACATGATCCTGAGCGGGTAGCCCGGAATGTGCTGTTCATGGCTCACGGTGACGATCCACGAATCGCCCTCCCATTATGCCACTTA
>DATLAJ010000133.1 GCA_035527515.1 bacterium | reverse complement strand
AGGCGCCGGCCGAAGGCCCAGCCTACGGACAGGTGGCCCCAAACCTCCTGAAAGGCGACCCCAACGGGGTCGAACGATGTCGTTGATCTGTCCATTTGTTCGACCCCGTTGGGGTCGCCAAGACGGAATTGGATGCGCCCGTAACCCCACGTTGCACGTGGGGCTACTCACATTCAGCCCCGTTGGGGTTGGCGGTGTTCAGCTCACCGATTCCAGTTCTCGCACGCCCAAATCACCGCCTTGCGGCCTGCAACCCAACACTCCTCTCCCCAAAAACGCGAAAACTCCTGCTCGCCCTTGCTCAGGCTACAACCCCGCGGTCTCGGGGCGAGCATCTCGGCCTGCTGCGCTGCTCCCAGCGCGTCCCATGCCAGCATCGCACGTCTAGTCCGTTACCGGCAGCAATGGTCCCTCAAATAGAGAAAGTTGGCTAGGCGAAAGCTGGTTAGAAGCAGATTTCACGCTCACCCGCTCCAGGAAGACCGCTTTAGGGTCCAGGTGCTCGCACAAGAGCCGACGCCTCGCGATCTGACAATAGGAATTGTTGAGGTCTATACCGATGAAGTTGCGCCCGAGCGCTTTGGCGGCAACGCAGGTTGAGCCCGAGCCGTTGAACATGTCCAAGACAATGTCTCCGTTGAACCCGGCGTCCGAGTCGCGCATGAATGTGTACATCATGATGAGCCGCTGAGGCAGAACCACGGGAAATGGAGCGGGATGCCCACCTGCCCGTTTGACGTCTTCCGGGTACATCGGCCAAACCTGCATTGCGAGGTTCCGCCATTGCTCCTGGGTGATCTTGCTCGCCTCCTTGACTTCGCGCGGCAGTTGGGGAGGCTTGCCCTCTTTGACGAAAACATTGATGAACTCGATGGTGTTATCCTCGTAGATATTCGGGGGATACGGATAGCTCCCAAACATCTTGACCGATGTCTGCTTCTGCCAGATGAATAAGCTGAACCGGAACAAGCCGCTGACGTCGGACAGAATAGATTGCTCGATGTCGCTGGCGATGTTCTTGAGATGCCTCGTATGGTGTTCGTTGGCGACCTTCTTGGAAAGAGGCATGATTGGGGCGACAATCGCGAGTTTGCCGTTTGGAATGAGAACCCTTGAGACTTCCCGCCAAATCGGGACGAGGTCTCCTATGTAATTGGCATAGCCGGTCTGGCCGACCTGTCCGTCCACGCCGTAGTCCTTGACGTTCCAATAAGGTGGGCTTGTTACTGCCAGCGCGACGCACTCATCTGGCAGGCGGCGCAACTCGCACAGCGCATCCTCGCTGATGATCTTGTTAAGCCAATCGCTTGGCCAATTCGCGGGATTAGGTATTCTGTAGATCGAGCCCATGTCTCTTGAACTGCACGGCCGCTAGCGCTTATCGACCTCCTGTCGGGGCCAGAGGGTGTCGGTGCTGCCGGCGGTCGTGCAGAGGATGATTCTGCCCTTGCTGTCGCACACATATAGGAAGGCCATCTTCTCGTTGAAAACCATCTGCCGCACTGGCCTCTCGGCCTCTTTGGGCACGTTCAGCTTCCAATTCCCAACTTGGGTCATCGAGGGCGCGAGCTTGCGGACAAGGACCTTCTGGCCATCCGAATCGATCAGTATGAACCCATCATTATGAACCGAGGGCGCAAGGTCAACCATCGAGCTTTGCCCCAGCCGGCTCGTCGTGAACTCCGGGCCAGAGGTTATAACCTTCCCTCCAGAAAGCCTGAATCCGTTCAGCCGCAGGCTCTCTGTGCCTAAGCCGAGGCAGACAAAGGTGTCGCCGACGGCCACGATGCTTGCTGGCTTGGTCTCGCCCACAACCAGCGACTGGCTGTTGTTGACTTTCACAGTCGTCTCGGTGCCTGAGACATCGAATATCGCTACTTCGAGTGTCCCGGCCTTCTCTTCAGCCCCCGACTCGGTCATGCGCGACCTCTGAGACACCGTGGGCTTCTGAGGCGCCATCACGATCCCTATGAGCTTGCCGTCTGCGCTCTGGACGACACATTTCGGGCTTCTCGGCTTTGCGCACTCCAGACAAAACTCCGTCTTCACGTCCGCCAGGTAGTCATCGAGCACATAGCCGCAGACCCTCATCCCATCATCAGGTGAGGCAAGCGAGACCCATCTCTTCGGCCCAAGCGTCATCCGAAACACGCCGCGAACAGGCTGAAGCGTCGCCATCGGCGCCAGAAGCCGCCAGATGCCGTGAATCCCATCCCAGAAGAGGATGCGGTAGTCATCCTCTCCCGCCAGCTGTGAGGTTACGGCGAACAGCCGCTCCCCGCCGATGAAATGCGCCGAGCCATGTGGGCTATCGAGAACCGGCTCGTCCGGGAGCCCCTCCCAGATAACCGTGGCTGGCCATCGCAGCCGCAGCAAAACCCCAGAGCTTACGTGCTTCACCTTCGAGAAGAACCCACCCACGCGCCTCGTCTCCTCCACAAAGACGTCCCCATCAGGCGACACCCAGAACCTCACCGATTCAGGCGCCTCGTCCTTTGCCTGCTTGGCAAAACAGGGCGTGATGGCAAGCATCATGACGAGAAGAAGGATCGCGATTATCGCTCTTGCGGTCTGCATGTTGGCTCCTCTTATGCTCGGCTGGGTCATTTCGTCGTCCCCTTCTCGATTACTTTCTCACCAATTTCTGACGGATCGACTCTATACAGATCGAAATCACGAATGTTCTTATCTGTGATGCCTATCTGATACTCAATGCCGCCTCTGTGCTGGTGACTCAAATATCGATTGTTCCTCACCTGCTCGTCAGAAAACACCCAATAGACGATCTGGTCAACCCACACACCAATGAAGACAAAAACGTCGCAGATTCCTAGCTTTATCTGTTGGTAATTCATCCAGAACGATTCGTCAGAATCATATCTGAGAGCTTTGGAAACCAAGCTGTCTCGCTTCTTGGTTTGATTGACAGCTCTGGCAGCCTTGATCTCCACCTTAATCCCGTCTATCCACAAGTCGTATTGGCCGTCATAATCAGGGTCCAGCGATCTGCTGGGCTTTGTGAACCTCGAATCTAAGTCTTTGACGTGTGCGTGTGCCCAGGTCTCCCCGAAAGTGCGAGGCGCGAGTTCGTAAAGCCCAAGATGCTTGTTTGTAGAGACGTAATCATTTCTGAGTCGCTCGTATTGCGGGAAGTCTATGACCTTACGGTCCAAGAGAAACATGAGAGCATATTCGTATTGATTGAAAGGAAAGGCACAAATGAGGCTTTTCAGACGGACATCAAGCAGCTGTTTGTCCTGCCTTCTCAGGCTCTCCGCGATTGAGCCGATCTTCTGTCTCAGTTCACTCAAGTCCAAACGGTCTCTCCGTCTTCTTGTTCCAACTCTGGGAAGGGACTTCTCCACTGCCATCCCGTTTTGCCAGTCGCCCGATAATGCTCCAATCTCCTAATGGTGATCTCAGCGAATACGGGGTCCAAATCGAACGTAAAAACTCTTCTACCCAGTTTCTCGCCAGCAAGCAGCGTTGTGCCAGAATGAGCGAAGAAATCGAATACTAGGTCACCCTCGGAACTGCTAGCCGAGACTATCCGCTCTATGGCCTTCATAGGTTTCTGAGCGTAGCATCCCGGCACGTTCTCTTCCATCCTGTAGAAGACCTGCTGGATGTCCACCCAAACATTGCCGGCTCTGATACATTTGGATTTGCCTCGTTCAAGGTTCTCCGTGATTCTCCCCCCGACGTTTTTGTAATAGCCCCTCACAAGCTTGGGTATATCCGTGTATACAGCATTTACGTCAAAAGGCGGCTTCCCTCTGGTGTAATACAGCAACTCCTGTCTAACCCACATCCAGTTCTTCTGTGTCCCATATCCTCTCTGATTCCGCAGAGTTATTATGTTCCTGGCCTTCAGCTCCGAAAATCCTCTCATCAGAAGAAGGAAATCCGGAAGAGGCTGAAAGCCCTGCTTGTAGTCCGCGCCCATCCAAACATACAGATGTGAGTCATTTGCCATAACGCTAATCGCATTCTGAACCCATTTTTCGGAAAAGCGCAGGTATTTATCCAACGGCACTCTGAACAATGAGGTGGTGTTTGCGTTACCGACTACAACGTTGTAGGGAGGGTCATTGATAACCAGTTCCGCCTTCGCACCATTTGCGATCATAGCTATGTCGTCCTCGCTCGACGCATCCAGCACGCCGACCCTATGGGCGTTCAGAGGGTCTTCCCATATCTCCCCAGCGCCCAGCCTGCACAATGGCAAAACCCGCTGCCTCAGCTGGCCCCCAAGATCAAGTCTTGGGAGTCTCTCCGAGGTTGCGCCTTCTTGCCGACGTGTGTCCTCACTCGCAGGTGAGACTCCAAACAATTCAAGCGTTGCGGCGTCAGCCTTCACCATTGACCACCAATTGACGAAGTGCCAAGGTAATGAACCAACTCTTGTTCGACCTCCCTTACTGGAGTATGCCAGAATCGGCTATCCTCTGCGCGGCCTCCCTCATCCGTTCCTCCTCGACCACCAGCGCCATGCGCACATATCCCTTGCCATATTGCCCGAAGCCGCTGCCCGGCGACACGATTACGCCGGTCCGCTGCGCAAGCTCTTTGGCGAATCTCATCGAATCGGAGAACTTCTCGGGTATCTTCGCCCAGATATACATGCCCGCACGCGGACGAGGCACCTGCCAGCCTATGGCCCGGAGTCCGTCAGCCAAAACGTCGCGACGTCGCCTGTAAAGCTCGGCGTTAGGCCTCGCGAAGTCCTCGCCCATGTTGAGTATCTCGGCGATAGCCCGCTGTATAGCCATAAAGATCGAGAAGTCCTTAGTCGTCTTTATCTTCAGTGTGTTCGCTAAGACCTCACTGTTCCCGACCAAAAAGCCCACGCGCCAGCCGGGCATGTTGTACGACTTGGAGCAGGAATAGAACTCCACGGCGTATTTCTTGGCATCGGGAAGCTCCAGAAAGCTCATCGGCGTGTAATCCGGGTCCATCGATAGCTCAGAATACGCGATGTCCGAGATAAGGAGGATGTCGTGTTCAATGCCGTATTCAAGCACCCTCTCGTAGAACTCTCGTGTCTCGACCGCCCCAGTTGGGTTGTTTGGGTAGTTGAATAGAAGTATTTTCGCGCGCTCGGCGACCTCCTTGTCGATGGCGTCTAGGTCCGGCAAGAAGCCGTTTTCCTCAAGTAGGCCCATCTCCTGAATGTCCGCCTCAGCGACGCGGGCCGCTCCAATGTGCGCCGGATAGCACGGCGACGGGATGAGCGCCGTCTCACCCTTGTCCAGATACGCGAGATAGAGGCAAAGCAGCCCCTCCTTTGAGCCGACGAGCGGCAGAATCTCTGTCTCTGGGTCGAGCGTTACGCCGAACCGCCGCTTATACCAATCAGCCACAGCCTGACGAAGCTCGATGACGCCCCAAAACTGCGAGTAGCGATGATTCTGATGCTCCGCGTCGTCTATCGCCCTGTGCAGCGCCTCAAGCATGAACTTGGGTGGGCGGCGGTCGGGGTTGCCGATCCCGAGGTCAATTACGTCAACGCCCTTCTTCATCAGGGCAAACTTCACCTCATCGACTGCGGCGAATACATAGATGGGCATATTCATAACACGCTGAGATGGTCTCACTTTTTCCTCCAATGCTAAGATAGTCATTACTATTGATTCAGCGAGAAAGCAGCCAAATCCTAACCGCCTAACTTGGCTCGGTCAATCCGATTCTGCGAGAGGAGTTTCCCCCATTGTGTTCTGGAGTGGTTCAGGGCACCGCGTTCGTTTCGGTGGCCTGACACCGGCTGCGAATCCCCGCATCCCTGAAAGGGATGCACGTGGATAGCCGTAGGCGCCGGCCGAAGGCCCAGCCTACGGACCGAGGGCAGAAAGAAACATCATCAGCCCTGATGTGGCTGAACGTAGCCTTGTGGAGGGGCTGTTCGATCCCTTCCGGAGTCGCGAGGATACCGACGTGAACGGGTCCCGTAGGTTGCACTACGGCTACCATTGTGGCCCCCCTATCGGGGAACTGAAACGCAGCATCACGTCAATGTTAATTCCACTTTCTTGTTGACCAAAACCAACCCACGGAGCCAACAACCCGAACAAATCAGCTACCCATTTGGGGGAAACTCCCATAAGTTGACAACGTAGGGGCCGGCTTTGCTGGCTGCCGCCGAGGCTGAGACGGGCATCTTCGGAGTATCACGACATACTCATATTGCATTGTTACGTCTTTTTGCCCTGCCACGTTGGACGGTGAGTTTTCTCCGGGCATCCGCTTGTTAGAGATCGCCCGAACAGCTGTCTTGATGTGTGCGAAGCTCTCGCTCTCGAAGAAGTCTGCGCATATCTTGTCCGTCGGCAGCTGGATGCCCTTCACACGCCGGTTCCCGACGACGATGCACACATGGCCGCCGGGTTTCACCTTTCTGGCGATGATTCTAACCGCTTGGTACAAGTCAAAGTAGAACGAGAAGACCTCTTTCGCTCGTTTGTCGTCCCTCCCGGCAATCCTCGCAACGAAATCGTTCAGCACCTCTGACGGCAGGTCTTGTGTGATAATCCGAGCCTTGCTGCCCAGCGAGGCACTATCAACTCTCTCCTCGCGCCCCAGCCACCTCAGCGACAGCCGCGAGAACTGGCCGTAGGCAACCGTTGTCCTTGAATCGCCGTAGGGTGGAGAGGTTACGACGAGGTCAACCGTGCCATCGCCTATCGGGATGCCGCCAACGATATCTCTCTCCTCCAGACACATCTCCGCCGTTGTCGGCGGATTGCTTCGATAGAACTCGGCCAGCATCGCCATGTTCCTGAGCGACACGTCGTGAAAGGTCTTCATAACGCTCGCGTTGTGCACGTCATTCTTTCTTCGGAGCAGCTTGAACTCGTTGTATCGCGTTCTTGAGACCCTCCTGACTGTCTCAGAGAAGGCCACATCAAAGAACAATCGCATGTCCTCGTCGTCAACCTGAGCCATAGATTCTCTAAGGGCCGACAGCTTCTGGATAACGTCATCGTGGAACCAATACTGGATGTTGTGAAAAAAGACCGGGGGGGCGTCCGCATCTTTATATCTCTGTGCTATCTCTGAGAGGACCTTCTGGAGCCGAACGTTAGGTATTGCCGTCGTCCGGACTTTCGATATCAGGACCGCAAGCGGGTTGATGTCAAAGCCGGCGTAGTTCCTGCCTCGTATGAGGCACTCCACCGCTGTTACGCCCGATCCCATGAACGGGTCCATGACGGTCGCACCCTCGTGCGAGTAGTCCTCGATTAGCCTCCTGACAACCAGGAAGTGCAGCATGGCTGGATAGGGATGAATCCCGTGGACACCGCTCGAGGCGCGGATGCCGCGGAAGTCGAGGGAGGTTTCCCTGTGCCCGTTGAACGGCAGCGGCTCCACCGAGGTTATGCTGGGTTCGGCGATTTCCTGATGTCTAAACAGGCTTGCCTGCGTCATGTTCTCTCCAACGCCTCCAGAAGCTCGCTGAGTGCTCTTTTACGGAGTCTTTCGCAAGACAAGTTTACTGCTCTGCGAGAAGTCAAGAGCAAGCACATTCAAAATACCATTTTGCCCGGATGCCGGCAAGCAGCTCTGGCGACCCCAATAATCAGATTGATCGTTTCTGAAGTTGAGTTCTGAAGTTGGCTGGCACATAGGCAGGGGAGTTCATGTTGAAAGCCGAGTTGCTGCTTCTTTCAGTTAACGGGTGCGAACGAGGGGTGCAGGTTGTAATCCCCGACAGGGGGTACCGTGGGTAGCCGTGCGTGCAACGCAACGGGGAGGGGGATTGTGGCGTTATTCGCACCGTCAGGCTACGCCTGCGGCTACCCATGGTCTGCCCTTCGGGCAGGAGCTTCTGCCCTCCATCCGCGAGGCCGCCGCGACGTTCCCCGCTCCGGTCTGATTATCGGAAGCGAGGAGTTTCCCCATTCTGCCTTGGAGTGATTCTGGGCACCCCCAGGCACGGCATCCGGTCAGGGCCAATTTCATCTGGAACCATGCAGAATCAGGCACATATAGCCTATAAACCGACGAGCCCCCGCTCAAAATTGGGAAAACTCCTGACCCTGGCGGCCGCGATAATCATATTGCCTAGCTGGCCGGCACAATCGAGAATCAGCCAACCTGCCGAGCTGATAGGCGGCTTGTTGTCGGAACAATCGCCGATCACAAACGCAATACCAATGATCTACACGAGGTCAATCACTATAAATGTGATTATTGGGGTTGATAAGAACGGCTTGAAGTTTAGTCGCGAGAAGGAGTATAGATTGAGGATGGCCACAATGGGATCGTCTGGGGTCGTGGCGTATTAGGTCAAATCAAGCTGTGGAGGAGTGAGATGTCCTCAAATCAGTTAGGCACTTATCTTGCACTGTTCGCGGCTTCTCTGTGCATCGCTATGACGGCGCTGGGACTAGCTAACGACTTGGCCGATGTTCATGCACGACTGCCATCACAGCGGCCAAGGCGAGTTGCCGTGGGCGATAGGATTGGCAAGAGCGTTTCGCTGATAGATTACATTATGTACGTCTCAGTTGAGTACTGAGAGAAAGGACGAGAAGTGAAGATTGCCCTGATTGCATCGGAGGTGTTTCCTTTCGCGAAGACCGGGGGCTTGGCTGATGTGGCTGGGGCCTTGCCGAAATATCTTGCTCGCCGGGGCCAGGAGATCATCGTTATCATGCCCAAATACGGCACGATCGATGCGGCCAAGTTTGGGCTTCAGGACACGGGTCTTGAGATAGCGGTGGAGATGGCGGGCGAAACCAGCAACCATAAGCTCTTCGCCAGCGACGCCATTGCCGGCGTCAAGACCTATTTCATTGACGCGCCGGAGTACTTCGACCGTGAGTGTCTCTACGGAACGCCAGAAGGCGACTATCCCGACAACTCGCTTCGGTTTGGCCTCTTCGCTAAGTCGGTCCCAGAGATACTCCGAGCGATAGGGTTTGAGGCGGATATACTGCACTGCAACGATTGGCAGACAGGGCTTGTGCCAATATACCTGAAGGAGGAGGCTGCGAAGGGAGGAGGTTTCCTGTCGCACACTAAGACGCTCTTCACCATTCACAACATCGCGTATCAGGGCTTATTTGATCGCGAGGAGCTGCCGAAGCTGGGCCTGGGCTGGAAGTATTTCGTTGTTGGGGGCCTCGAGTTCTGGGAGAAGGTCAGCTTCATCAAGGGCGGCATCGTCTTCAGCGATGCGGTGAGCACCGTAAGCCGCAAGTACAGCGAGGAGATTCAGACGGCAGAGTTCGGCTACGGCCTCGAGACAATTCTCGGCTCAAGGCGCGACATTCTGTTTGGGATACCCAACGGCATCGACACTGAGAAGTGGGACCCCGCGACGGACGAGGCCATCCCAGCACATTTCAGCGCATCAGACATCGGTCCGAAGAAGGAATGCAAGAGGGCGCTGGCTGAGGAGAACGATATCGCCTATTCCAAGGCCGTGCCGCTCGTTGGTATGGTCACAAGGCTTGCTGCTCAGAAGGGCCTGGACCTCCTCTCCCAGGCCTTTCAGGAGCTGATGGACCTCGGCGTCAACTTCGTCATTCTGGGCGCGGGCGACGAAGAGTATCACCGCATTTTTGAGCGGTTCAAGGAGAAACTCGTCGGGAAGGTCGGCATCAACATCACATTTGACAGTGCTATGGCGAGGCGCATCTACGCCGGGTCTGACATGTTCCTGATGCCCTCGCGCTACGAGCCGTGCGGGCTTGGCCAGCTGATCGCAATGCGCTACGGAAGCGTCCCCATTGTCCGTCGGACCGGCGGCCTTGCGGATACCGTTACCGAGTTTGACCCGAGGGAAATGACCGGCAACGGCCTGTTGTTCACGGAGTATTCGGCCGGTGCACTGATAGAGACTGTGAAGCGTGCCTTGAACCTTTACAGGGACCAATCACTGTGGCGCAGAATAGCCGCCAGCGCGATGGCCTACGACAGCTCCTGGGAGCGAGCGAGCGGTCAATACATTGACCTATATCATAAACTACTGGGAGAATAGCAGTTATCGAAACTCGCGGAGGAGGTGAGGGGGCAGGTTACAGATACCCACTGCTCTAGTCAGTTCTTACCGTTTTTGCGCGCGATGAAATCGCCGGCCACGAGGTAGGCAATCGGCGTCTTCAAGAAAGTCTCGATGGCGTGGTCTATCGAGCAGACTATCGGCTCGATGCGCCTGTTGAACGATGTGTTCATGACCATTGACGAACCAGTCAGTTTCTTGAACTCGCTTATGCAGCGATAGTATCTGGGGTTCTCGTCCTCGTGGACAGTCTGGATGCGGGCCGTGTTATCGACGTGTTTGACCGAGGGGACCTTGTCGCCCATGCCGTTCTTGTACTTGAAGTTCAGCGTCATGAACTCGCTGTCGGCAGCGTTCTCGAACCAATCACCGACGTCCTCGTAAAGCACTGAGGGCGCGAGCGGCCGCCAAAGCTCACGGTCCTTGACCTTATTGACCAAATCCTTCATCTCGGCGCTGCACGGATTGCCCATGATTGTCCGGTAGCCCAACGCCCGAGGGCCAAACTCCATCCGGCCCTGAAACCAGCCGACGATCTTGTTGTCCGCAACCATCTGAGCCGCCTCTTTTGGCGCATCGCTGGACTTGTAGTAGGAAAGCCCCGCTCGCTTGAGCGCCGCCTCGAGCTGCTCGTCCGAATACTCAGGCCCATACGCGACCGTCCTGAGCCTGGTCTTTGACTCGTTCCCCAACATCGCGTAGGCCTCGAGCGCCCCGCCAATCGCAGTGCCCATGTCCATCGCTCCCGGCTGAACGAATAACTCGTCGACGAACTCCTGCTCCAGGAGCTTCCCGTTTGTGTTGCAGTTGAGCCCCACACCGCCCGCGATGCACAGCTTCCGATACCCAGTCAGCTTGTATAGATACTCGGCCAGCTGGACCGCCGCGCGCTCTAGCTGCGTCTGCACAGTCTTCGCGATGTTCTTATGCTCCTGAAGGATGGGGTCGCCCATCTGATAGCGCCTCGCATAAGGCCCGACCTTGCGAATCTGCTCCAGGTTGACGTGGTAGTCGTGGCGCGAGACTTCCAGGATATTCTCATACTTGGGGTCAAACTCGCCGTAGGAAGAAAGACCCATCAACTTCCCGTCGCCAAAGTAGCCGAAGCCTAGCAGAAACGTAATCGTCTTGTAGAGCATCCCAAGCGATTGATATTGGCTGTATTGGCGGACCGGCTCCGAAATCCTGTTCCCATCGCCGATGTAAAGCGACGTGGAGTGGTCCTCACCAAGCCCGTCAATCACGAGTATGTTCGCCTTCTCAAACCCCGACATCCGAAACGCGCTCGCAGCGTGGCACAGGTGATGTTTCAGCTCGAACACCCGCTTGAACCGACGCCTCAACCGCGACAAAAACCTCTTCCGGTTGTAGAAATAGCCCACGATGTTGCCATAGACCACCTTCGCAGCAGGATCGTCCGACCCAATCCGCTGTTTTATGATGTTCTTTATCGTCATTCGCCTCAGGTTGCTCACCACCGCGTCAACGATCGTTTTGATCGCCAGGTAGGAGTTCATGTGGTATGAAACCGCAACCGCCTCGATGTCAGAATCCCTGACGCCGAACTCGTCGAACAGCCACTGAATCGACATCTCAGGCCCCTTGCCGCCCCAGCAAAGGCCCGGCGTGTGCTTCAGGCGGTTGAGCCTCTCCTCCTCCATCACGCCCACTATCTCGCCGTCCTTGATCAGAGCGGCCGATATGTCGTGATACAGCTCGTTAATCCCCAAAATGTAAGTCATTCTCAAAGCCTCTTTATGCAAACTCGTTAGACTAGACCGTGGACTGGGTAAGTACCCTTGTAATCATATAACAGACAACCCCCACAAAAGTCAAATCGCAAACAAGTCCCGCTCCAGGAGTTTTCGCATTTTTAGGTCTTGATTCGCCGGGTTGTGGACTGTTCGGGTTAGTTTCTAGCGAGTGGAGAGTGGGATTGACTTCAGGTCGGAGGGGCAGAAGTCCCCTGAAAGGGGGCCA
>DATLAJ010000132.1 GCA_035527515.1 bacterium | reverse complement strand
GTTATAGCTGATCAGACAGTTTGAGATAATACCCTCGTAGCACGTAACGCCCGTGCCGGAGTTACCAGTAATCGTGCAATTGAACATGATCCCACTGACCATTCTGACGCCCATCCCGGAGTTGTCGCGAATGATACAGTTGCTCATTACCCCATCATCCCATATCATCCCATTGCACTTGTTGTCTCTAACCAGGCACTCTGTGATAATCGCATCGCAGTCGGAGACAGCTGCTCTATCCGAGTAAAGGCTAGCGTCAAGGATTTCATTCTCCTTAATGACGCAATTGCTGATCACGCCACAGCAACGATCCATCCCCGCGCCGTCCGACATACTCCCAGTGGCTATGTTCCCGGTAATGATACAGTTCCGTATATTGCATTCAGCGTCCTGGCCCTTGATTCCCGCCCCCCTTCCGGCTATCTCACCGTTTGTGATCGTGAGGCCCGACAGCTCGCAGGTCTCGTTCTCGGCGCCGGCGAACGTGACGACGGAGCCGCTTGCCCCATCGTCTATGGTCCTGCCGTTTGTGATCGTGAAGCCACTCAGCTCGCAGGTCTCGTCCTCGGTCCCGGCGAACGTCACCACGGAGGCGAGCTGCTGACCATCTATCACCGTCGCCTCAACCACGTCCCGGTCCCAGATGTCGGTCGAGGTCAGCGTGATGTTCTTCCCCTCAAAGTGGATGTTCTCGTAGAACGTGCCGGGATGAACGACGATCGTGTCGCCATCCCGCGCCACATCAATCGCCTCCTGAATCGCCGTGAAATCCCCCGTCCCGTCGAGCTTCACGTGATACTCCGCCGCGTAGGTTTGTAAAGCTATGAAAAGCAAAACCGATAAAAAGGCAAGAACAATGACCACAGACCTCATGATTGAACCTCCCCAATCTGCCACAGCGTTGACCTGAATCAAAGATGCTCCCAACAGACTACATCGATGCTCGCAAAGCGTCAACGTCCGTTAAAACGCACGAAAAATCAGATAGGGCATGGATTTAAGCTTGGGGTATAAACCCCGTTGGGCCTATAATCAGGGAAAAAAGGTTCATAAGGAACCAATTACAGGAATCACCAACGGCAGGCCCTGAAGACATGAATTGGCAAGCAAGTTTTCGTGCTGCCCTCGACCTGTTGTCCACTGAGGCGGCCCGAACGATCTGCATGATTGTGCTCCTAGTGTTGCTGGTCCTGTTCCCGGCGGTGGGGATGTTCGTTCTCCCCGCAGCGCTGCTCTGGGTTCTGGGCGGCTTTCGATCCCTGGACCGCTTCACCAGGGCGATATACTGCATCTTCTTCGGCATCAGCTGCTGGACCTGGCTGCCCTGGCTCACGCGATACGTCCCCATCTCACTCTCATCGCTGATCTGGGTGGTGATGCTTGCACTAGCGGGGATTCTGGTCTTTCTGGCCATGAGCCGCAAACGGCAGCCTCGCCAGCCAACGAGGCGCCTCGGCAAGAGCGCATGTCTGCTGCTGGCAGTTTTGACTGCCGCGATCGTCTTAGCCCGGCTCTTGCCAGCCATCTCTCCGAATGCCCCTCCCGGGGCAGATCCGAGCATGCACACCTACAACGCAAGGCTCATAATCGACAGCGACTCGATACCGAGAACACACCGACCGCTGTTGCCTATCGACTCCTTCGGCGAGTATCCAATAGGCTTTTCGACGCTTGCTGCGTGCAGCTCGCTGATGGGCGGCATGGAGGTTCAGAACAGCACCTTGATCTGGACTGGCCTGACTTACGTCCTTCTCACATTTGGGCTGTTCCTGCTTCTACGTGTCTGGTTCACGCAAGCCATCTCGCTGGTGACCGCGGCGGCGGCAACTTCCCTCGCGAGAGTGCCTCAGGACTACTGTGAATGGGGCGGCAATCCCACAGTTCTGTCCCTTGCTCTTGTCTTGGCGGCGTTCGCGGCGTTGTTTTCTCTGAAGCAGAATCATCGTCTCCCGGACCTCTTTGCTCAGGCGTCTTTATGGGCTGCTGCGCTGCTAATACACGCTATCCCATTCCTCGCCGCAGCCTACTTCCTGCTAGCGTTTGGGTTGTGCCTCTTGGTCCGCGCGGTGATCTTGAGGCGAGCGCAGGAGTTAAAGGCCTGCGCGGCACAATGCGCATGGGTCCTTCTGATCGCATTGTTGCTGGTTACGCCTTTTCTGGCCGGATACTCGGTGAATGTTAGCCCCAAGGAGATCGAATGGGTCAAGTGGTGGCAGCGCGATGCAGACCATGTCTGGCATGGCTCAATCCACAACTGCTTGTGGACTATCCCTCTGTACGTGGCTCGCGTCTTCAGGTACCACATAGTCGGCTTTGCCGTGTTAGGTCTATTCTTCAGCATCTTCAGCTGGCGAAGGCGGATGTGGATCATGCTCTCCTCCGTCGTATTCCTGTTGTTGATCCTCAATTCGCAGTATTGGGTGCTCCCATTCTCTTACGCGCTGTATCCGGAGCGGATGGCTGCTATGCTTATAGCCCCGATAGCGCTGCTCCTGGGAGGGCTGTTGGTCAAGATGCGCCGCCTCCACAGTCGGGCGATTTCAGTGTTAAAGGCCCAACCGTCCGCCTCGCTCGGTCAACGATTGCCGAGAATACTGCCAGTCGTCTGCGCGGCGCTAGCTGCCGCCGCCGTTACCGTTCGGATGGTTGCCAATCTGACTGTCCCGGGTTCAGTCGGCTTTAGGTTTCTTCGTGTAGCGCTTTTCCTGGGGGTGTTCGCGGTCCTATTGTTTGAGCTATTGTCCTTCGGTCGAGATCGCAAACTGGTCAAGGCGGCGTGTGGGCTTTCAGCAGTGTTGGTTCTTTTCTGTATCCTGATTGGCTATTCCTGCATCAATTTGCACGGGTATTATATTGGACCTATGGTCTCCAACTCCGGCGTGGCACAGGCAGACCTAAATGCGTTTGAATGGATCAAGCAGAACACAGCTAAGACGGACATAATCTTGAATGTCCCAGAACATGATTATAGCGGTCTCTGGATACCAGCGCTGTGTGGCAGGAGAATCCGAAGGCCCCACTCCAATCCCTTCTACTTCGACGAGCTTCAAAAGGGGAATGAGGGTGCGGCGACAGCATACGCCTTCATAGGCAGCAGACCCCATGCCAACAGCGAGGTGCATCCCACGGTCGAGGCCATTCGCTATTCTCTAACGTGGCTGAAGGTTGCCTCATTCGGCCAGGCTGAGGTCTATGAACGCTACTTTGTCGGTCCGGGCCGGCCACCGCTGAAACTGGTAGGGCCCAAGGTGGGCGAGTAGCCGGTCCGATCCCCCGTGCGGCGTACTTGCGAATGAGAACAGTTTTTGCTCATCACTTGTTAAACTAGGTAACCGCAAAGATGATCCGGCGGCGCTGAAACAGTAATATCGGGCATGCGTGATGAACACTCTTTTTGAAACAATTGCTGAGGCGCTTCATAGCGGTTTTGGGAATCTTATCTATCTTTACCTGATTCCGTTGGCGGTTGCGCTTCTTTTGTTGCTATACCGCTGGTCAGAGAAGCGGTCGTTGCGAAAACTGTCGCAATTTGCCAACGTAACGGTTTTAGGCCGTCTCTTAGGGTCAGTTGATCATAGGCGTCGTCGGTGGCGTGCGGGCCTTTCTATTGCCGCCGTGGCGCTGGTGTTGGTAGCGCTTGCGGAACCGAGGTTCGGCAAGCGGACGATTGAGCTCACGGCGCGGGGTGTTGACGTTGTAGTGTTGCTGGATACATCGAGGAGCATGCTTGCGGAGGACGTTGCTCCCAACAGGTTCGAGCGCGCCAAGCTTGCGGTCCTGAGGCTGCTTGACCAACTCCACGGGCATCGTATAGCGCTGGTTGTTTTCGCGGGCCGCTCAAACGTTCAGTGCCCGCTGACGATGGATTATGGGGCATTTGCGATGTTCTTATCGAGCGTGCAGGTGGGCTCAGTGGAGCTTGGCGGGACGGCACTGCCATCTGCGATCGATAAAGCATGCAATCTATTCAAGGCCGGGGAACGCAAGTACAAAACGCTTGTCGTCTTCTCTGACGGCGAGAGCCACTCTGGCGACCTCGAGGCAGCGGCAAGGGATGCGGCCAAGCAGGGCGCTGTAATACACGTTGTCGGCATGGGGACGGGCAAGGGTGCGCCGATACCCATACGCGACGAGTCGGGCAAACTCAAGGAGTATCAGAAGGCTCAGGACGGCAGTGTTGTTATCAGCAAGCTGAACCTCACTGGGCTTTCGAGCATAGCCGATATAACCGGTGGGAAGATCGCCCTTCTAACCAGCGAGATAGCAAGCACGGCGCCGATCCGGTCCGCCATATCCAAGATGGCGACCACGGAGCTTCAGTCGAGAACATACACGATCTACAATGAGCGATTTCAGTATCCACTACTGTTGGCTATACTGCTCATCGTTATCGCAGCCTTGCTGCCGACAAGGGCCAAGCCCGAGGCTAGATGAGGGCGATCGAGCCTTAAAGTGCAAGGTTGAAAGAGACAATTAAGATGAAGTGGTCATGCAGCACTTAATGACTAAATGCTTGGTGGTCCTGGTTGTGGCCGGAGTCTGGATGAGCCTGGCCGCGCTCTCGTGGAAGGATAGCGCATCCCAGGATGCTGAGAACGCCATAAAGCTTTACAACGAGAACAAGCTGGACGAGGCGCTGGCAAAGATCACTGCGGCACAGGTGGGGATGCCCAACTCGCCTAAGCTGCAATACAACATGGGCAACGTGCTTTACAAAAAGGGGCAGTTCGAGGACGCGAGGGCTGGCTACAAGACCGCGTCTTTGGATGCGCCGAGGTCGCTTGCGCAGTCCGCGACCTACAACATGGGCAACGCCTCATTGAAAGCGGGCGATATCAAGGGCGCGATTGATGCTTATACCGAGGCGCTCTTGCTCGACCCTGACGATGCCGAGTCGCGATATAACCTCGAGCTTGCGCTTCGTGCCAAACAGCAGAAGCAGAAACAAGACAAGAAACAGCAGGATAACGACAAGAAGGATAAACAGGACCAAAAGGACCAGAGCCAGCAGAAGGGCGAGAAGCCAAAGCAGCAAGAGGACAAGCAGGCTCAGCGTAAAGAGAACGAGCAAGCTCAAGAGAAACCACAAAAGCCTCAGCAGCTAACCAAGGACCAGATACAGCAGATATTGGCGGCGTTAAAACAGCAGGAGCAGCAGGTGGAGAGAAATCTGCATCAGCCCAAGTCGCGCTCTTATTCCGTGGAGAAGAACTGGTAGGATGTTAGGTCTCAGTTTGGCATCCCGCACCAGGGCATTCGCGTTCACAATGGCCATTCTCGCCGCTCTGTGCGCCTCGGCTTTCGCTGGCGGGGCGTCCATTGAGGCGTCAGTTGATAGAGCCTCTGTCTTCATCGACGATGAGATCACACTCATTGTTGCAGCCCAGGGCATCGACGGCGAACCGGACCTTCCGGACATCTCGGACGATTTCTCGATCGTGTCCCAGTCGCAGTCCCGGAGCATGACCATCATCAACATGCAGATCGAGTCGAGCACTACTTACCGCTACGTTCTCCAGCCGGAGCGAGTCGGCGTCCTGAAGATTCCCCCGATACGCGCAAAAGCCGGCTCCAGAACCATCAGGACGAAGCCGATACAGATTGAGGTCCTGGGGCGCCAGGCGAAACCGAGGCAGCGCACACAGCCGACTCAGCCTTGGGCGCGGAATCGCGGTGCGGCATTCGAGCCGGAGCAAGAGACGACGGCTGATCAGGATATTTTCATCGAAACTTCAGTTGACAAGACTACGGTGTTCCTTGGGGAGCAAGTTACTTTGAAATTCAAGCTCTTCACAAGATTCAACCTTGCCTCGGCCGACTACACTCCACCGCCGTGCACGAACTTCTGGAAGGAGGATATTCAGGGCAAAAAATCATATACCGCTGTGGTCCGAGGCAGGCGTTACAGAGTAGAGGAGATAACGACCGCTCTGTTTCCCACCAACACAGGCGTGCAGACCATCGGGCCGGGGTCGCTTATTTGTTCTGTCGATACGTTCTTCTCGCCAACGTTCTCGTTCCGCAATCTCGACCGGCAGCGGCCTCGGCATCTGAAGACGAAGCCGATTGATATTACTGTGAAGGCTCTCCCAAACGGCGCACCCGCGACGTTTCACGGGGCAGTCGGCCAGTTCTCTCTGAGCTCCACCATTGACAAGAGAAGCGTCCAGCTCGGCAAGCCCGTGACGCTCAGGATCAGAATATGGGGCACGGGAAACGTGAAGACTATTCAGCAGGTCCCGAAGCCCGAGCTCGAGAACTTCGACATCTATGAGCCGAACGTGAAGGAAACGGTCGATAACAAGAAGTCCACAATCTCCGGGTCGAAATCGTTCGAGTTCGTCATGGTTGCGAGAAAACCAGGGTCGCACACAATCCCGCCGGCCGAGTTCTCATTTTTCGACCTGCAATCATCCAAATACAAAACACTCAAGACTCAACCAATCAAGGTCGAGGTTACCGGAAGCCTGTCCAAAACTCCCGCAACGCCGCTTGGCGGCCTCCTAAAGAGAACCGACGTTAGGCAGACCGGCGCCGATATCGACTACATCAAGCCCAAGATGACACGTTTTGAGGATTTCCGGCAGGACCTCTACAAGCGGACCTCGGCACTGCTCGTCATCTTGTTGCCTGCGGTTCTGCTTCTGGTCCTCTGCGCCAAAGACGTGGTCGTTGAGAAGGTCTTGGGCGATACCAAGGTCCGCGGCGCCTGGAAGAAGGCCGTCCGGGGGCTTGCAAGGGCGAAATCCCACATGGACTCTGATGCGCCTCAGGAGTTCTATTCTCAGCTTGCCAAATCACTCATTGACTACGTAGCCGACAAGTTCGACGTGCCGGCGCCGGGCATCTCGGCGATGACCGTGGGCGCCATAATCGGCGACTCCAACGCGGGCAAACACGCCGCCAAGCTCGCCTCGGAGTGCATGGAGGTCTGCGACTTCTATCGCTTCTCCGCGCAGAAAAGCTCGACGCAGGAGATGCAGGACGTCCTATCAAGAGTTGAGGAGACGCTCTCGATACTCCATCGCGCTGCGCCAAAGAAAGAGACGGAGCAACGCTCGCAATGATGTCACCCCGCAGTGCCGGACAGTCTGCCGCCCGACGGTCGTTGGTTGTGATGCTGATTGTCTTTGTCATCTCGGTGGCCTGCCCTGCCCTGCTGCCTGCTCGGACGCAGTTCGATCCCGCAGTCGTGATCGAGCTTTACAACGACGCGTGCAGCCATTATGAGCAGGACGATTTCGCCGGCGCAAAGGACAGGTTCCTCGCTGCGGCCCTAACCAGATGCCAGAACCCGGACCTCTTCTACAACCTCGGAAACTGCTACTTCAGAATGAGGGATTTCGGACACGCCATACTGAACTACGAAAAGGCGAGGAGGCTCGCGCCTCGTGATGCATCGATAGCGCACAATTTAAGCCTCGCCCGCTCCAGCATTGTTGACAAGATCGAGCCACCGCACCACAACATCCTGGCCCAGATGCTCTTGGACATCTACTCGCTCTTCAACGTCAACGAGTGGACGATAGTATCACTTTCGCTTTACGTTGCGTTCATGGCGCTTTTGATTGCATTCGTGATTCTGAAGGGAAAGCCAAGAGGCATGGAGGCTCGCGCAGGTCGCGATAAGACTCGGAAGATCATCCTACGCATAGCCGTGATATTTCTCATCTTAGTGCTCTTCTGTGGGATAAACACAGGGATCAAAGCTCACTCATTTAGCAATCACAACTACGGCATAGTCGTCTCTGACCTCGTCAAGGCCAGAAGCGGCCCAAGAGACGAGTTCGCCAAGGTTTTTGAACTGCACAGCGGGACAGAGGTCCGCGTCCGCAACAAGGTGGACAACTGGTATCAGATCAGCATCCAGTCCGGCCTAACAGGATGGGTGCCCCAGAAGTCGGTCGAGACCATTTAATCATAAGCTTGCCAAGGAGCATCACTATGCCAACGCAGCACCACAACGGCACGAGCCGCGATGGCCGGGCACAGCAGAAGGAAGACAGGCAGCAGTTACCGTCCGCAGAAGCTCGCAACCCGAGGCAGACTGCGCGCGCTAAGCATGGGCCAGGGTTGGGCACCTCCAGAAGCATCTCCGCCATCGTTGCCGGCCTGTTCCTGCCGGGCGGTGGGCACTTCCGAATCGGCCGGCCCGCTCGAGGCGCCATCTATCTTCTGGGTTTCATTCTCGCCGGCGTCATCACATTTCTCTCAGTGCCGTTCCAGACGCAGCTCCCGTTGTCCATGAGAGGCTACTCCGACGGTATGGCCAGCTTGTATCAAACCCTCTCGTTCCTCGTGAGCCGAAAAGTCATATACACGCTCGTTGCGCTCTGTGTGGCGCAGGCAGCCTCCGTCATAGACCTCGTCATCCTTATCATTATCGGCGACAGGCCAAGCAAACTACCTGAGAGTCGCCAGTGAAGCTCGCTAATATCTTCGGCATGACCGGTGATGCGCCCGCTGGGCTGATCGGCGCCAGTTAACGGGGAGAGCGCCATGCGTTCTTTGGTTTTCAGACACAAGAGGCTGCTTATCGGGCTTGCCGTCGCGGCCGTTCTCCTGCTCGCAGCGGCTCTCGTGGCGCCTCATCTCGTGAACCTTGACAGATATGCCCAGTTGCTGGCAGACGGCCTCTCTTCGGGCATTGGCTCACCGGTGACGATCAAGAGCGGGCGGTTTGCTATCTTGCCGGACATAAGCTTCGTCGTTAGCGACATAGAGCTTCCCGAAGTAGCGGGTCCGCTTGAAAAGCTCACCGTGCCAAAGGCCAGGATCGATCTGGACGTTCTCCCGCTGCTTTTCGGGAAGATCAGGGTTGAGGAGGTCCACGTATATGGTCCACAGATTCTCGCCGTTCTGCCTTGGCAGTCCAATGTCAGTGCGAAAAGCCCTTCCGCCGCAGTAGAGTCGAGCAGCCCATTCAGCTTTCTGAAGTCCACGGATATGCTTCCAGAAAGCCTCGATGTCACCATCAGTGGCGGGCGCCTGACCTTCCTTGACCGCTCTGTCGCATCACCCGCAACAATCAGGATTACGCTCAACGACATCGAGGCTGCTTTAAGCGGCATGAACTGCGACGTTCCTTTCCAAGTGAGCGCCAGGTGCCAGGTCCAAGGGAAGCGTGCCGCCTCAGGCTCTGTCCGGGCTCAACTTCGGATTGATCCCTCGGGGCCACGCAAGAACGCTCAACTGCTGCCCTTCGGTCTGTCAGGAGACGTGAGCGCTCGCGCTGTTCCGTGTTCTTTTTTTCAGACATATCTTCCGCCCGATGTCTGTGCCGCCGGCATTTCAGGCAGCTCGCACCTCGATCTGACCTTCGATGTTCAACGCAACGGCGACACGTCCTTAAGAGGTAACCTGCTGGTTCGGCGCCTCGCGCTCGACCACAGCTTGTCGAGCAAGGGTGCTGCGCACAATCTCAATTTTTCGTTCCTGGCGAAGGCCGACGGGGCGGCCCTCGTCGCTCAGCATTACTCGGTGGTTGTGGACGACAGCGAGTTTACTGGCAGATTCAAGCTCGTAGGCCCGGGCTCCAGCGATGCCACGATCGAGTGCACCTTCAGCGGGCCCAGGCTGCCCATCGCGACGGTCCTAGACCTTCTGCCAGCTGGGCTGCTGCCGCCGAACGCTACGAGCAGAATCCGAGCGATGGCTATCTCGGGCGAGCTGCGCGACCTAAAAGCCCACTTGGCGGGCAGGGCGGGCGATATGGCCGATTCGAGCTCGTTGGTGCCGAATCTGCTCACGGCCAATTGCATCCTCCGCGATCTGGCCGTCTCTCCCGCCGATGAAAGCCTTGCGCTAGCCGAGTTATCCGGCGATGTGGTCGTTCGGGACGGAACGATAGGCCTCTCGCTCTCTGGAGGCAACGCCCGGTGGCGGTCGCCCGACCTTGCGATCGACGCATTAAGGGCCGAGGCGACGCTCTCTCCCCGATTGGCAGAGGTTGATGCCTCTGCCAACCTAAATGGCCAGTCCGCTGTCAGGCTCTCCGCGAAGATTGCTGACCCCTTCTCTGCCTCGGCCTCGCTCTCGGCGGGTGCAAGCGTTCACGCCAACGAGCAGCTGGTTCGTAGGCTTCTGGACGCGGCGGGCCTCGATTCGCTCTCTATCAGGGGCCCCGCTGCCGTTATAGAGGCCAATGCAAAAGGCGGCTACGAGAAGCTAAACCTCTCGCTGAAGACCGACCTGTCAGAGCATGACATCGCCTATCCTGAATGGTTCAGAAAGAAGGCGAGAGAGCGCTGCCTCGTGCAGGCATCGGCAACGACAAAGGGCCTTGAAGAGCTCTCGTGGGACGAGGCGCAAGTTGCCATCGGGGATGTGGTCGTGCAAGGCTCCGGCAAAATCGCCCACATCGGCTCGCCCGGGTGGGAGCTCTCCGCGTCCCTTGCCGAGACGGACGTCTCCAAGCTCGCAAGCTTCTGCCCTAACCTGCCCAAATCTGGTCTGACCGGCAAGCTTGCCGGCTGGTTCAGGGCCTTTCCAGAAAGCGTGCAGGCTGAAGAGTCTGGCTCTCCCAACCGACGCCCATCGTCGCACTTGTGCCAGGCTGGTCTCGTCTTGACGACAGATGGAGGGACGATAAAAAAGTTACTTGCGGCCCAGATGATGCCTGACAGGCTTAGAAGTGCGGCCAAAGAGCTCGATTTTACATCCGGGAAGGCCAAGATTGAGGCGACTGCGAACTTCCCGCTGGCTAAGCCGCAAGAGGTAAGATTCGGAGGCTCGGTTGCGATCAAGGACATGCAGGTGTTGCATCGAGACTTACCCCTCGCCCTGTCCCGTCTCTCGGGCAAGATCGCGCTCGCCGAAGACAAACTTCACATAGAGCGACTCACAGGTGCGCTCGGACAGAGCGACTTTGAGCTCGCGGGGCAGGCGGAGGGACCTCTCGTGGCTGCCTTTGCACCCGAGCAATGGAGAAAAACTGCTGTTCGTGTGCACCTCTCGGCCAAACCGCTGCTTTCTGATCTAAGGACACTCTTCGGCCCCACTTTTCTCGAGGAACTGTCTTGCACAGAGTTCCCAGAAGTCCAGCTTGATGCCCAGGGAGTCCTAGATGACCTTGCCCTTGATGTGCACGTTTCGCCCCGGGGCCAGGTCTCATGGGGGGACATCTGCCTCGACCCTGAGCGCGCGAAGCTCGCGGTCTCGCTCGCTGCGAAGCTTGAAAAGCTCGCTCGCCTCAGCAAGTTAAGAGGCAGTGTGCAGGTTGGCTCGTCGGAGCTGAAAATCACTGGGGGCGCAGCTGATTTTGCACAACCTCGGCTTGAGTTCGAGGTCGAGGGCGACCCGGTCAGAATGGCCGACGTATCGCGGCTTTTGCACGCACTCGACCCCAACGCGGCCGCGGGCGAGTTCATCCTAAGTGTCAAGGGCGAGCTCGGACCAAAAATCCCTAACGGCGCCGCAATCTACTCGCGACTGCGCGCAAACGCGGTCGGTCTCGGATTGGTGCGGGCAGGCCTGCGATTCACTGACATAAGCGGCTCTCTCCACCTTTCGCCGGGTCTTTTGTCCGTTGAGAGCTTGACCGTCAAGATCGGCCAGTCGCAGGCGTCGCTCGACGCCCGCGCCAATTTCACAGAGAACGTCCTCCAAGTGAGGATCAAGTCGCCGAGGCTCAATACCGAGGATTTTTTGCACGCCTTGTCTAGAGCAGGGGCCAAGACGGCCGAGAAGGCCCCGGCGACCTCCGTGACCGCGCCTTTGGCACCACCCGGCGACCTTGGGCAGCTCCAGAGCCTACCCTTCATTGGGCGTGGAACGGTGGATGCCTCGCTAAGCGTCGATGATTTCTCCGTCGGTGAGCGTGATTTTGGGGGGATTGATCTGACGGCGCCGGTCAGGAATGGCGTCATGAAGATCGAGGATTTCAAGGCGAACTTCTGTCATGGAACGCTAACTGCAAACCTCGTGTCGCAGTTCCTATCAGAGTGCGGCCTGTCGTTTGAAACCGATTTCAAGATGAAAGACGTCAAGCTCGAGGAGCTCCTTAAGCTCTTGGGCATAAGCAAGGTTCTTGCGACCGGCAGGGCGAGGGTCTCGGGGCAATTTCAAGGCTGTGGAAGCAACGCAGACGAGCTTCTGAACTTCGCCAGGGGACGGTTCGATCTGAAATCGAGGGACGGCGTCATCAAGAGATTCGGAATACTCTCCAAGATATTCTCGCTAATGGACATCTTCAAAGTGTTCAAGATGGACTTCAGGGACTTCGTGACCTTGGGCACGCCATACAAACTTCTGAAATGCTCGGCAACGCTCGACGACGGCGTTCTATCTACCCGCGACCTCGTCGTTGATGCCAGCTCGATGAAGATGACCGGGGTCTGCGACGTTGACCTGATGAGCGGGACGATCGAGGCGACCATCGGCGTTTTCTTGATGCCGACTATGGGGAACATTGCGCACAAGATACCCTTTGTCGGGCCGGTCATAACTCTGCACAACAAGACGATCGTCCCAGTCTATTTCTGTGTCCATGGAGACCTGTCCAACCCGAGCGTGCAGCCCTTGCAGGTCTATAACATCAGGAAGGGCGTCGCCAAGGTGCTCCGCGACCTCGTCAGCTCTTCCGGCGAAGAGCGCCAGAACGGGAAGTGATGGGGAGGCGCATCGCCGCCGGACCTGCCGTCCCCAATGTGGCTATAGAACGACATCGACGTCGTGTAGGGGCGGTTCACGAACCGCCCTTAACGCGCCCGATCGGATCAGACCAGGGCGATTCGTGAATCGCCCCTACATAGGCAAAACGGACTTATTGGACAGTCTCTTCATTCGGGGGAATTGGAGCAGCCGCACACATCCCCTCCTTCCCGTTCGGATGAGGATTCTGGGGAGGGAAAACATCAGCAGGAATGGAGAAAGAGAACCTCAGCGGGTCCATCTGTCTGTGTTCGCGTGCTTCTTTGTGGTAAAACCCCAAAAGACTTGCGAAGACGGCCGTACACGAGCTGGACAACACATCGAAGGAGATTGCGATGAGAGCGATGTTGCTCAGGGAGCCAAAACCTATTGAAGAAAGACCTCTTGTTTATACTGACCTTCCTGACCCTGAGCCAGGCCCGGGGCAGATTCGGCTCAAAGTTCTGGCCTGCGGCCTGTGTCATACAGACCTGCACGAGGTCGAGGGCGAGCTCGTAGTCCCCGGGCTTCCACGCGTTATCGGCCATGAGATAGTCGGCTTGGTTGACAAACGAGGCGAGGGAGCGGGCAGGTTCAAACTAGGCCAGCGGGTCGGCGTCCCGTGGCTATATCGGACGTGCGGCAAGTGCAAGTTCTGCATTTCTGGGAAGGAGAATCTCTGCGAGAAGGCGCTGTTCACGGGATTTGACGTTGACGGGGGCTACGCTGAGCTCATGGTTGTTGACGAGGACTTCGCCTACGCAATTCCCGACCGCTTTTCGCACGTAGGCGCCGCTCCGCTTCTCTGTGCAGGCGTGATCGGTTTTCGTGCGTTGCGGCTGAGTGAGATCAGGCCCGGCCAGCGGCTCGGGCTTTACGGTTTTGGCGCCTCGGCTCACGTCGCCATACAGGTTGCTGTCCATTGGGGCTGCGAGGTCTATGTCTTCTCAAGGTCGGAGGAACACCGCAGGCTCGCTCAAGAGCTGGGCGCCTCTTGGACGGGCACTTCCAGGGATAGGCCGCCCGCCAAGGTCGATTCTGCGGTCCACTTCGCTCCGAGCGGCCCGCTCACGCTCGACGCACTCTTGTCGCTTGAGAAGGGCGGGACGTTGGCGCTGGCTTCCATCTACATGAACCCGATTCCCGAGATGGATTACGACAAGTATCTCTACAACGAAAGGACGCTCCGGAGTGTAACGGCGGCCACACGACAGGACGCAATCGACATCCTGAAGCTCGCCGACGAGATACCCATCCGCACCGAGGTGCAGAAGTTCGCCCTTCAAGATGCAAACGACGCGCTGCTGCGGATGAAGCAGAGCAAGATACAGGGCGCCGCGGTCATGGAGGTCTCATGACCGGTCGCATTGTGGGCTGCGTTCAATGAGAGTTACCAGACGAGAGTTCTTGCGGCTCGTGGGCGGCGCCGGTGCGGCAGCTGGGCTAGGCTCGCTCGCTGGGTTGACTGGGTGCCAGTCGAGCCGGATGCGAGACCTCCGGCAGAAGGTCATCATTGTAGGCTTCGACGGGGTCTCTCCGTATCTTCTTGAGCCCTGGGCGGAGAAAGGGCTGCTCCCGAACGTTCGGAAGTTGATGCGCCTCGGTGGTTACCGGCGTCTGGGGACAACCAATCCGCCCGAATCGCCGGTTGCATGGGCTTCCTTTAATACTGGGTGCAACCCTGGGAAGCACGGGATATTCGATTTTTTGAGACGCGACCCGAAGACCTACGTCCCCAGCATCGCTATCGCCCAGCCCAAGCGGCCTAGATTCCTGTTCGGGCTGATCCCGATCAGCCCCCCGGGAGCCATCTGCGGCCGGCAGGGCAAAACGTTCTGGAAGATCGCGAGCGAGCACAGAATCCGCACAACAGTGCTGCTTGCGCCGGTCAGCTTCGAGCCGGAGGAACTCGAGGGCGGCTACGTTCTCTCAGGGCTGGGCGTGCCCGACCTCAGGGGCACTCAAGGAACCTATCACTACTTCTCGACGCGGCTTTCTGACGTTGAGACTGGCGATACTGAGATGGGGGGCAAACTTGTCAGGCTCGAGTTTCATGGCAACGTCGCTCGGGCACAGGTTCAGGGGCCCTGGAACCCCGTTCTGCTCCAAGAAAAAGAGCAGATGGCTCACAACATCGCCAGGATAGACGATAGGATCGCGTCATCTGCCGCGAGCGCCCGGCGCCTCGCCTCGCTCAACGAGGAAAGGGCAGAACTTGTGCGCAAGAAAGCGGAGCTCGAGAGCCGCAGGCCAGTTCTTGTCTCGCCGATCGCCTTCCAGCGAACAGGCGCCGGCGAGATCGTCGTCGAGGTCTCGGACCGCAGCATCGCGATCAAACCGGGCCAGTGGTCTGCTTTCGTGCCGATCAAGTTCGACGTAACCCCAATCGTCTCTGCGAATGGTATCGCCCGCTTCTACCTTGAGTCCGTCTCGCCGCAGGTGAGCGTTTACATGACGCCGATCAACATCGATCCCACCGACCCTGTCCTCCCTATCTGCTATCCAAAGCGCTTCTCGCGGGAGATTGCCGAGCGCATCGGCCTGTTCAAGACCCAGGGCTGGGCAATCGACACGATGGCGCTCAACGAGGGCAAGCTCTCGGACGAGACCTTCTTGCAGGACGCGGTGAGCACATTCGAGGCAAGGAAGCGCATGCTTGATCTCGCGCTCGAGACTCTCCCATTTAACCTACTATTCATGCTGTTCTCAGGCACCGACCGCATCCAACATGCCTTCTTCCGACTGCTCGACAAGGGCCATCCGCTGTTCGACGCAGCGCTTGCTTCACGGCTTCACAACCCCATTCTCGACTCTTACAGGCGGATGGACGCCGTCATCGGTGAGTTGCTGGCAAAGATCGGCCCCGACACCACCCTCTTAGTGCTCTCCGACCACGCCTTCCATTCCTTTAGGCGCGGCGTCAACCTCAATACATGGCTCGTCCGCAACGGCTACATGCAGTTTTCGGGAGCGAGCAAGAGCGATTACAACCTAGAAGGCCTCTTCGGCCGGGGTGATTTCTGGCCGAACGTCGATTTCGAGAGGACCAAGGCCTACTCGCTTGGCCTGGGGCAGATTTACATCAACCTAAGAGGTCGCGAGGCCTTCGGGACCGTGTCCAAGGGGCCTGAGTATCGCTCGCTCAAGAAGGAGATCATCGCCAGACTGTCCGGACTCGTGGACCCCAAGACCGGCGAGGTCGCGGTAAGGACAGTCTATGACCGCGACGACATCTACTTCGGGCCCGCGTTTGATGACGCTCCAGACCTCCAGGTCGCGACGGCAAGCAACTATCGAGTCTCGTGGCAGAGCACGCTGGGAGGCATCTCGAAAGACGTCTTCGTAGATAATGACCGCAAGTGGTCGGGAGACCACTGCTCGCTCGATGTCGCGATCACCCCGGGCATCCTTCTCTGCAACAGACGGATCATGACAAAACGGCCTACAATCCTAGACCTCGCTCCCACGGCGCTTGCGATTCTCGGTGTCGCTCCGCCGGCATACATGGACGGGAAGAGCATCTCTCTGGGCAGCTAGCAACCGTCAGAACGGCTTGACTGCTGGGGCTGTCGCATTCTACACGGTCGAGAAGACGCACAAGAGGCTAATCCGATCGGGTAGTAATTCCGATGATTCCGGTGGCGAGAGATTCTTGAACAGGCAGACCTGCGCCCGAATCAGGATGTATCAAGTGGTCAGGTTTGCCGAGGGAGCATGGCTATTGCCGTTTTGATGGCTTATCTCAGGCCCAGTTTTGGGGCAAGGAGAAGTTTTGCCTGAACAGAGTGAGGCTCGTCCATTCTCGGTCTGTGTCCTCGACAGGAACCCGCAGAGCGCGGCAGTTTATTCGGAAGTTTTCGCCTCGAGCCGCGCTCGGCTGATGGTCTTCTCAGAGCTGAAGGAGGCCCTCGAACACATTCAAGAGAAAAAGATCGACCTCGTCATAGGGGCAATGCGCGTCTCGGATGAGTTCTTGCTCGAGTTCATCGAGGGCGTGAGACAGCGGCAGCCCGACGCTGCGCTCCTTATCATGCACTCGGAGCTCGGGGCGGCGGACGTCGCGGTCCTGAACGGATGCGGCGTGCTCGCTGTCTCCCCTGAGGAGACAAGCCCACTCGCCTATAGGGAGGCAATAGGCGCCTCGATCAGGAGTGTCTCCCGGATTCGCTGCCGCACGAGGCGGCTTTCCGAGGGGAGCTCTGCGCTCACGGATTCGCTTTTCAGTGGTGCGCTCGACCTCGATCCTATCGATATCGTCGATCACATGGGCAGATTGAAGCCCTTACCAGATGTATTCGATGAGGCAGTGGTGCGGGATGCCAAGCGTATCGCAAATGCTGTGGCCAACGTAGATTCGAGCACGCGTCTGACTTTTTTTGAGGAAGAGGTCCAGACGATTGGGAAATCCCGTGCAGCGGCGGCGCTTCTCTACCTCTGTGAAACAGAAGAAGCGCCCGAGCGAGCTTGGCTCTTGGTGAGGTTTCTCTCATTCATTCCCTCGTGCACAACCAAACTCGCGCTTGATCGACTGGCGAAGACACATCCCAACTCAACAGTCAGGACTCTGGCCAAGAGAGGCTGTAAAACACTGCTTCGGAAACACCCGATAATCTTTCACACAGAGCGGCTGCTCTCCGACAAGACACCCCCTTCGGTCGCACGCAAGGCTGCCGCAGCGATCGCTATATGCGACAGCGAACTCGCGGTAGCTGTGCTGACCAGTGCCCTTGCGCTCAACCGCCCTGTGGTTCAAGACGCCGTGATCAGGGGTCTTGGCATGATAGGCACCGAGAGCGCCTTAAGGGTCATTTTCAGGAGGCTCAGGATATTCAAGCTGGTTCGTGAGACGGCCTTTTTCAAGGACCCCTACAGCCCCAGGGAACATCTCTCGTACCTAGAGGCGCTGGCCGCGACACTCAAGTCCGCTAGTGCAGAGCATCCTGAGGCAGCTCGGGAAGCCGCCCGCGATCTCCGCTCCAAGAACAAACAGACGAAGCTCAAAGCAATAGAGATCGTGGGCCTTTCACGAACACCGCTCTGCTGTGAACTTCTCGCCAAAAGCATCGAGTCAAGCGACTGGCGAGTGCGCCTGGCGGCGCTTCAGGCGGTCGCCAATTCACCCGGTCCCCACGCACGCGATGTGATCCGTGGTTTCATTGATGACCCTAACCACACGGTCAGCAACTCCGCGATGGAAGCCCTGGAGCGACTGAAAATGAAGGAACAGATCAGAGGCGCTCTTGGGGACCAGAAGGACCGGATCAGAAGCTCAGCAGCAGCAGCGCTCGGCCGGCTGGCAGACAAGGACTCCGTCTCTGAGCTCGTCCCTCTGGTCTTCGACGATGACCCGGACGTTGCACATGAGGCGCTCAAAAGTCTGGGAAGGATTGCTGACCCCACCTGCATCCCAACCATCCAAGACTTTCTCTTGAGATGCGACACGCCGGAGCTCATCGCCGACGCGGCGTCCTGTTTGGGCAATGTCACGACCGACGCCTCACTTGAGGTACTCATCGGTCAGGCGGAGCAGTTGATGCGTTCGGATGATTTCCGGCTGCCGCTTTTGATCCGCGCAATCGGCTCTATTATCAACTCTCGGGCCTGGCAGCGAAATGACACGCTCGTCGCAAGAGCGATTCGCATCTTCCAGCAGGCGAGCCTTTCGGGAGGCGACGCATCAAGGCTCGAGATAGCTGGCATCCTACTTCACATAAGCGGGCTGAACCTCAAATCATACTCCACAATGCTGGCACTGCTTGAGAAGTTTGCCATGATGCGGTCTGCGTCAAGTCCGAAGCAGCTCAGAATGGTCTCGATCTCTCGCAAGGCTATCGAACGAATCTACAAGAGAATACTAAGACTACGGGAAGTCCAGAAGACCTTTGACAAGGTCCAACAAGTGCTCGAATCACTGCCAGCACGACCGGAAGGAGAGAAACACCGGTCGTTCGCGGTGCTCGGTAGTTTGCTGTCCTCCTTGCCACACTCCGAGCGGGACACAAACACCGTGGCGAATCAGGCGGTTGATGAGCTCGTCAATACGCTCAGCAATCCGAACACAGCATGGAGAGACCGCGACGCAGCTATAAGAGCCCTGAGTGCCATCGGCGAGCGACGCGCTCTCCCCGCCCTTCGAGAGATTGAGAAGACCGGCCCGCCGCTTCAGAAAGAGCTCGCCAAGCAGGCGAGTCGCTCGATAATTAGGAAGAACCTCCTGGTGCATGCGCTACGCAGGATGCCCTTAAGTCCCATCCCACGGCGAACGAAAGTGGAATCTCAGACGTCAACCCGAGCGCACAACGGCCCCGCGCCAGCTGCCGCGTCGCCCGTTGGCAGGCGAGCGCCGGCGGCACATTTCTTCACCGCCTGAAGAGGCAGCCAGACCACTCGACGCTACCTCCAGTGCCAGGAAACCGCCGTTCGGAAGCATCGAAAGCATCATCAGCCCAGAACGCAACATATATCCAGCCTACTTCGCTGCGAGCGCCCGCGCCACGAGCCGCTCCATTGCGTTGACCATTTCCTCCCATGACTTACCTTTGGCCGCATCTTCGAGCCGGGCTCTAGCCTCGGAGCCAAGTCTCAGGCATCGGCTCACTGCGTCATCAAACGACGAGGGGCTGTCGAAAAACTCAACGAGCTCGGAGTAGTCTGCGACCACGTCTGGCACCCTGGACGAGACGACCGGAAGCCCAGCGCTCATGTACTCCAGCGTCTTCGTCGGACTGATCTTCAGCGTCAACTCCGTCAGCGCAAACGGCATCATAGCCACATCAAACGCCTTCATAAAACTCGCAAGCTCCGCGTATGGCTTGGCCCCGAGATAGAAGACGTTCGGCATTCCGAAAAGCCTCTGTGGATTGACCTTCAGAAGAGGCCCTATCAGCACAAATGACCAGCCCGGGCTCTTCTTTGCACTTACCTCGAGCAGCGAATAGTCGAGTCGCTCGTCAACCGCCCCAACGTAGCCAATGATGGGCCGAGGCACTTGCCTCATCTCATCGGCAAGCTCCGTATCCGGGGCCGTAGCCCGTGCGAAGTGGTCGAACTCCACGCCGCAGGGGAAGAGATGGGTATTGCGGTTCAATGCCCTCTTGGCCTCAAATAGGGAACGCCCGCCGGCAAAGACGACGTCAGCTCGCCCAATCAAGCGCCGTTCACACTCCCTCGTCTCAGGTTCCGAGTGCATGAAGGCTCGGAACTCGTCCATGCAATCATAGACAACAAGGTCAACATCAAGGAGGTCAATTATCCGATAATCCTTGGGGTGATACAGCCACAGCACGAGCGGTCTTGTGGACTTCCCCTTGATGATCGAGGCGGCCTTACGCGTGTAAAGCCGCCGGTTTATGCTCCTGAACAAACGCCACTTGCCGGTCATCGGCACGAACGGAAGGTAGTTGACGTTGACGTTCGCATCGGGCGAGAAACTGTAGCAAAACGTGCTCTCTCTCGGAAGAGACCAGAACAGCCTCGTGGGCACCTGACAGAAGAACTCTATCGGATGGCGCCTCGCCAGCCTGCTCATCACCTGCTGCGGTCTCTGGAACAGGTTCTTGTCCCAGGTCAGATGAGACAGGCATGCGATCGAGAACTGTTTGGGGCTATCGTCCTGGCCCCGTGCTGCTGCGGGATCAGCCATCGGACTTCTGTGACTTCGAGACCGTCTCAGTCGTCATGTCGGCGTGCGTCCCGCAGTGCATGATACGCCTCGTTGATCGCCTGGAACCGCTGGTTGGCAAGCTGAATGAACTCCTTGCCGAGGTGCGAAACACGGTCCGGGTGGTACTTCCCCGCCTGCTCGTGATAGGCCTTCTTGATCTCCTCATCAGTCGCGCCTTCGGACAGACCGAGCACCTGATAATAACGGTCCTCGTCCGAGACGAACTCGGACGCTATCGACCGCTTCTCGCTCTCGGAAATGCTGAGATGCTTTGCTATCGCGTCGATGACGCGCCTCTCCTCGGGATGGAACTCGCGGTCAGACATCGCAACCATGTAGAGCGTCCTGAGCAGCAGCAGACGGTCCTGTCGCTTGGCGATACGGCTGAACTCACTGCACACGGCGGCCAGGTCCGGCTTCTGTCGAGCAACCTCCTTCACGATGCGCTTTATGAGGTCCAGATCGCCGCCTGCAAAGCCGTTGCGCTTAAAGAAGGAGAGGATCGAGCGCTCCTCCTCGGGCCTAAACACGCCGTCTGCCATCGCGACCGAGACCAGCAGCGTCGCCAGATTCGTCACGAAGATAAGCTGCCTGTCGTCATTTGAGAGGTCGCGGACACGATCGTATGTCTGCCGCGGCCTGGCTCGCTGTGCCTGTTGGTAGGCGTGTGTCTGTCCGGCCCACGGGTCAGAGCCCGGACCCCCGTGGCCTTCAAGCGCCGCCCTCCTATTGGCCTTCTCATCGTATCCGTGCCCGATTACGGCGCCAATGATCGCCCCAAGCGGACCCATCAGGAACCAGCCGAGGCCTGCTCCTATTGCCTTCCCTTTCCATGTCGCCATCTTGTTCCTACCTCAATCCCATTTCCCACAAGTGCTTCTCATTGTCATTCTGCGTCGGCGCCATCATAAGATCAACATAAGCCCGCCGCCTTTCGTTTCGTGAAACCAGGGCGTAGATTCACGTCACGAGAATGAAACTTGTAGCTTGGAGCAACAAATGGAACAGGCGACACCAAACACAGCTCATCCGGTAGGGCCTCGATGGCCCCGACTGCGCCGCGAGCTGCTGATAATTCTCTTCCTGGCAGCCTTTGCGATAGCCGTAACCTGGCCGGTTGCGCCTCGAATGACGCGGGAGATCTTCGGCAGCTGGGGCGACGTGAATCTGAATTTCTGGAACTACTGGTGGTTCCGCTACGCTATTTTAGAGCTCAAGCAGAGCCCGTTCTTCTGCCCGCTACAACTCTACCCATACGGGGCGGACCTTGCATTCCACACGTTGTGTCCTCTCAATCAGATCATCGCTCTGCCGATTCACGTTCTGTTCGGGATACGTTTCGCCTACAACTTCATCGTCTTCTTCTCGCTCATCATGGCTGCGTACACCGCCTACAGGCTCGCGTTCGATGTGTGTGGCCATCGGATTGCGGCAGTGGCCGCCGGGGTGATGTTCGGCTTCTCGCCCTATATGCTCGTGCGCGCGACCGGCCACATCAACCTGATTGGCTCTTGGCCCTTACCCTTAGTTGTCATGTTCTCAATGCGCGCCTTCAAAAGCGGCAAGTTTCGGTGGGCCGCTCTAGCTGGGCTCTTCGCCGGCCTTCAGCTAGGGGTCTCTATGTACTACACTCTTTTTGCCGCCATCCTATTCGTGCTCCTATGGATTAACGCCGCCATCTTCGAACGTCGAACCCTCCGCAGTCTGCTCTGGTGTCCCGTCGTCACCGCAGCATGCGCCCTCGGCGCTGCATCACCCGTCCTAGTCATCCAGCTCCGGTCAATGCTGATATCAGGCGCTTCCTTCGCCCCACCCACCTGGATGAGCTTCACTGGCGGTGTGGACCTGCTCGCGTTCTTTGTCCCGCCCGAATTCAGTATGACCTATGGTTGGCTAGTGTGGCCCGCCTACGGGCATTTGCATTCAGGGTGTGTTGAGGGTCTGGCCTTTGCCGGAACAACCTGTCTGATCGCTGCTGTGATCGCGATGTATTCAGCTAGAGAGAGGTCCAAGTGGCTGTGGGCTGTTCTGGCGCTTCTATTTGCCGTGGCTGCATTGGGAGATAGGCTGCACATTCTGGGGCGTGGGGGGGCAACGGTATTCGGCCAATGGGTCTTTGTTCCGCTTCCCACAGTCGTTTTCAAGATCGTCCCAATCTTGAATCTCATCCGGGTCGCATCCCGCTTCGTCATTCTATACCAGCTTGCGCTCGTCTGCTTGGCCTCGCTTGGGCTTCGTTATATCTTGACCCGTTTCTCAGGACGTCATCGTAGTATTGCGATCGGCCTCCTGGTGCTTTGCCTGTTCGTTGACTATTCGTATGCCCCATACATGACGATGCCAATGCGCTTCGGGAGACTCTATGACATCATCGGCCGAATGCCGGTTGAGTTCGCGGTATTGGATGTGCCGTTCGGAGTGGGGGATGCGCTCAACTGGTATGGCAGGAATGATGGGCAGCTGTCGCATTGGCTCACAGCGCAGACCGTCCATAGGAAACCTGTCATTGGGACTGTGGCATCAAGGATGAATCCAGGGGTTTTTCAGAAGCTGTCACATAATCCGCTCTTGCATGCCATTGTTCAGGCACAGGACGGGAAGCTGACAGCTGAGACCCTGGAGGAACTTCCACCTAGTGTTGTGATGCGCGAAGTGCGCCGGCTCAACCTGAAGCTAATAATTGTCCATCGCCTGTCCCTGAATGCTCACAATGAAGGTCAGTTGGCGTATCTATTCAAGCACATGGGCTTCAAGCTTCTTTATCATAATGATGAGATCGCCGTCATAGAGGCGCCGCTTGGCCCATCGCTCGAGAAGTACGTGCCTCGCGACTTAGGATAGCGCGAGGGGCGTGTCAGGTCATGAGTATGCCATTGAAATGCAGTATGGTGAAAAAGACCAAGATCATAAGGAAAGCGGCAGCCAGGGCCATGAAAACTCTTTCTTTACTAGTCTTGATACCAAGCCAAATGAAGATCGGGAATAGCACGTGAGCGTATCTGAGCATGGAGTTAGGAGTTCCCGTTGATAAGGGAAGTAACGCCCCCATGCTTACGAATATCGCGGCCGGAATGCCGAGCTGACGGCCTATTGGCACAATTAAGATAAGAACAAGGAACGCAGCAACGATGCACGCGCCGTCTGCTATGGTAACCTGCAGCTTGTTGAAGTATTGCACGGAGATGTTGAGATCGAAGGTCTTCCAGTCTCTGATCAACACTGAAATAGGGTTCTGCATCGGATATCTCTCCCATGCTCTCTGGGCCGACACACTTGCGAACATGTCGCCTGTCTGGGCGTACTGGACGAAGCCGAACAACACTAGCCCCAATGGGATCATCAATAAGTAGGCGACGTCCAGCCTCAGTCTCCTTGGGTTGAAGCGAATGTGCTTGGCGTATTCCCAGAGCCCGACGGGCACGAGGATGATTCCGACGGATCTGGTCAGCAAGGCCAGAATGCCGCAGATGCCTGCCGCAAGCCATTTTCGGCTGCCTGCCAATGAGAAGAAGGCCAGGCAGAAGAGCAAGAATATCGATTCGGTGTAGATCGCGGAGAAGAAGAAGGAGACTGGCCCCACTGCCAGCAAGAAGACTGACCTCCTTGCGACGTCTTCACCCCACTTTTTAGCGGCGAGGTTGTATAGGAGACACAATGCCACCGGGAATGCCAGATTAGAGACGACAATCCCCGAAATGGTCATATTGCCGAAGAGGATATGCAGCGCTCTGATCAGGAAGGGATATAGGGGATAAAAGGCCGGTGTCCCACCTGGATGTGAAAACTCATATCCGGCTTGGGCGATATCAACATAAAAGGCGGCGTCCCAATGCACCAGCAGTTCTCGCAACGATTTTGGTGCACCGTGGAAATAAAGGCGGCTGATGTAGGCGATGAGCGCGAGTGGGATTCTGGTTGCGAAGAAGACGAATAGCGAATAGCTCACGAGCCGGCTTCCACCGAAGAGTAGCGAATAGGCCTTCCACGCCAGATACAGCGCGACCGACAAAGTCAGGAGCCGGACAAACGCGTAGTTTCTTGCGAGGAAATCAGGATAGCAAAGGGCCACAAGGGCGATTGCGGCAACAATGATCTTGTAGGCTAGCTTCTTTCGATTGAGGAATGCGTCACGATACCACAGGTAGGTTCCCACAAGGATCGCAAGTGACGCCGAGACAATCAGAAAGGCTCTTGAATGCAGAAGCCAGAGAACCGCGATGCCCAGAATGGGACCACCGATCAGGCCGATTCTGAAAGCTCTTGGCCACTCTGTGTCGTGGTTGCCCCTAGCAAAGGCGGCCATCAGGAGCACAAGAATGGCGATCAGGGCGATTGTGTTGATCTCCGGCAGGACCCTTCTGAACAGGAAGTAGAGCCTCATGACCGGGTTGGGGTCGAGCGCAAGAACGGCGTGCTTTCCCCATAGCTCCGCGACCGGGGAGAAGCGACCGTCTCTTCGCGCCGAAATAAGAATGTGCCCCCCGTTCCAGACGGGATTCTCCTCGATGCTGCATCCCATTTCGGTCAGCAGAGTATGAAACTCCTTGGAAAGGAATGCTGACGAGAAATCGTGGGCGACCACGACAGTCACGATGTCGTCGGGAATGCCGGCAAGGACCTCTGAGAACATCAGACCGTCGTCCGCGGTCTCGTGCGTGAGCGAGCCTTGCCAGATGATTCGTCCGGTTTGAGGCGAAATGATTCCCAGACCGAAGCCACTGCTTCTTACGTAAAAGACCTGATCCCCAAGTCGCCAGCGAGAATAACCGCTAACACCCGCGCCTCGAGACTCGGCTATCAATTGCGGCGAGCCGGCGATTGGCGCCGGCACATCCGGCGAGGCATACGTGATTCTTGCGTTTTCCTGAGACGGAATGAAGAAAGCAAAAGCAGCCATCAGGCAAGCAATAATCGGTAGTCTGAGGCACAATGGGGACCGCAACGCCAGCCAAGACCAGGCGCTTCGGACCCAATCTGCCGCGATCGCGTGGAAGGGCTTCTCTTTCCTGCGAGCAGCATCCAGCCTCGTTGCCAGGAATGCCGCCGTGACGACCGATGCGAACAGTCCCCACACGAGTCGGTAATACCTCGGGGTAAGATAGGCGATCAGGGCGTTCTCGCTCGCAGAGCCGTGGAGCAGAATCGCTGCGACGAGGCTGAGTGCCAACACCGCCATGACAACATAAGAAAGAGCGAGGGCCAGCCTGGTAGCCCATTCGCTTGTTATCGCGTTTGTGAACCGATCAAGCATTCACAGCCTTTCCTCCGCAGAGCAATCTGGGGATACACGGGTCGAACGAGTAGGGGTTCAAGAATACGAACGTGCACACAACAAAAAGGCAACACGCCAGCCAGAACCAATAGTCTTTGAGCGCTCTTGTCATGATGTATCGGTACACTAATACGAACGCTCGCAGAATCAAGCACTCCGGCCAGGCGCTTTTGGTCGAGGTCAAGCCGCGAAACCGCGTACACAAGTTGGGGACATTGATGATGCGCTGAAGTGCGCGTTGCCCGGCCCCAACAAAACGAGAATCTCGGCCAACAAAACAGGGATTCCCCGATCATTTCACGGACTTTGGTGAGTAGGTTTCAGGGCGAACGATCAACAAGTAACGAGCGAGGTTTAAATGACTTCTAGCGAGCACGAGGAGGCAGGACGCGAGTGTCAAAGCGGCTTGATGGCCAAGTGGCAGACGCTGTTGAGGGTGGTTGAGCGGCGGTTCAAGACGGCCGTAGCAAAAGAAGAGAAGAACGGACGGCTGAGGCCCGAGACCGAGAAGACGGTAGCGACTTACATCAAGACGCTTCAGGCATTCGCCAAGGAGGTCAAGCAGATCGAGCAGGACGGCCACGGGCAAAACAGTGCTGCGAAGGAGGTCGCCAAGGACCTCTGGGCGCTCTCGCTGTCGAGGCGCGACAGAAGTGCGATCGCATCAATTCTGAAAGAACTGAACCTTCCCGTGGGCAAACGACCCGGCACAAGAGGTAGCAAATCACGTGAACAAGGCGAGACAGACCAGAAAGTACAGCAAAGAGAAGAGCATCAAGCAGAGCTTTCGTTCGATGAACCCGCTGACGAGGGTGAGGATGGCGAAGGCGCTTTGGGGACTCATCGAGGGGGCCGAGGCTGAGTTCATGGACATCCAGCGGAGCATATTTTGGGACCCAGTCTATCAGCGCCCTCCCTGCGGCATGGAGGAGTTTCTGCTCTCAAACGACTACTTGGGCCTCACTGACGCCGCTGGCGGACCCTATGTGCACCGGCGGCTGATGCAGCTTCTGGTCCTTGCCGACGACGATGCGATCAGGGAGATATATCTCTGCCTAGGGAAGGATTCGGGCAAGTCGTTCTTTGCGGCATGTATGGCCTGCCGAATGGTCTATACGCTCTCGTGCCTCGTGCCGTCGCCTCAGCACGCCCTGCCCAACATCGCCCCCGGCTCTGGTATCCAGATCATAAACCTCGCTACTGATAGCCAGCAGGCCAGGCGCTCCGTCTTCAAGGAGCTCGAGATCAAGATCGCCGGCAAGGCCGGCAAGAATCCCGCCCGCTGGTTCGAGCGATTCGGCTTTGAGAAGCTAGCCGACAGATTCATCTTCCCCAACAACATCGAGATACTCTGCGGCCACTCCAGGGCCGAGGCGTGGCTCGGCGCCAACACGATCTTGGGCATCATTGACGAGGCCTCGTATTTCACTGAGGCGAAGGGATTGAGTTCGCTTTCTGACAGCGGCTACCCGACCAGCCTTGCCGAGAAGAACTACAACGCGTTCTATGGCAGCTGTAGGACCAGATTCCCCAACCATTACAAGATCATCCTGATCTCCTCGCCGAAGCACCGGGGCGATTTCCTGTTCCGTAAGATCGAGCGCATCAAACAGGCGGGCAGCGTGATAGACGTCGATTCAGTTCCGTTGCGGGCGCCTTGCCATGCGCCGAAGGTGGCCGAGGCCGACGCGATCAGGAGGGCTGGGCTTTCAGAGTTCGACATGGGCATCTGTGCGTGCACCGATGGCTCGCGGCTCGCGGTTCAGGCCCCATCGTGGGAGCTGAAGGACGACGAGACAATCCTCGACTACGAGGATGACTTCAAGAACAACCCAATAATGACGGCGAGAGACTTCGGAGCGCAGCCCTACCTCGCCGAGTCGCCGTTCTTCGATTTTGCGCGCATCACATGCTGCATTGACCGCGATCGAAAGCCGCCGCTGCCGTTTCTATCCCCACCCGGCGAGCCTGAGATGGATATTCCCGAATCAGTGCTGATGCAGAAACGGCGGCTCTCAAACGAGTTCTCCGGCCATCCCGAGCGGGAGTACTTCGCACACATCGACTTCGCAACCGGCGGCAAATCTGGCAAGGGCGACGCCTGCGGGTTCGCACTGGGGCACGTGGAGCAGGCCGTCGGGCAAGGGGGACACGTTCTCTATCGTGTTTTTTTCGACCTTGTTACGAGATTTCAATATGCGAACCAAAGGCCGGTCGATGCGGAGGACCTGTGCGATTTCGTGCAGTTTCTGAAAGCTGGCCGAGGCGAGTTCAGGCCGGCGAGGCGCCTCGAGCCGTGGGAGACGCACGACGGCGCGGGGTTTTATCGGCTTTCGGTGAGCATCGATGGCTTCAACCGGGAGCTGTTGTCGCAGCTGCTCACGAAGCGCGGCTTGCAAGTTGACTACTTCTCTCCTGACAAGAGCAGAGAGTGTTGGCAGCTGGGCGAGTTTGCCCTGTATAAGGGCTGGGTGTCGCTGTATCCGCATCCGATTCTCGAGGCGGAGATCAAGTCGCTTCAGGTAACGGACAGCGGCATCCCCGACCACCCTCCGACCAGCTCGAAGGACATGCTGGACGCCGTCATCTCGGTCATATACAGGGCGTTGACGACGGCGCGGGTTGCTCTGCCGGAGCACAGATATGCGGGCGTGAAAGGATAAGTGGAGATGATGAGCGAGATAGGGAAAGGCGAGAAAGGAGAAACAATGGACAGAAAGACGAGGAGGCGAGTGCGTCTGATGAGGCTCTGCCACAAATATGGTTACGACGAGACAGCATCGATTCTAAAGAGGCGGATCGAGAGGGCCAGACGGGCTCAATTGGCCCAGGGCACGCCGATTCTTCAGAACCTTTCCCAGCAGGAGGATGTGTCGAGATGACGATATGCGGCGAGTGTGAAAAGCGCGATACGTGTACTGAGTTGTGTGACAAGGTCAGAAAGCTGTCTTATGGTGGCGGCAAGAGTCGGAAGCGTCGGACATATCCCATGGATTATCACGGTTTGGAGGCCAAATCGACGGTAGCGATGAACCGCTTCCAGATCGACGCAATTCAGGCCATAAGCTATAAACCGACTGACCGGACCGATCTGCGCATGCTGCTGGAGCAGACCTTAGCGTTGTTGTCTTCTGGCCAGCGCTTCGTCTTCGTCAAGAAGATGGAAGGCTACACCAACCGTGAGATCGCCGAGCTGGCAGGTCTGACCGAGAAGGCCATCGAGCAGAGGCACACCCGCGCCCGCAAGCGCCTCAAGCGCCTCTTGGCCCGGACGAACGGCGACTTTATGTAGGCGCTGGGTGCTTTGGACTGCGGTGGCTTGACACCGCTTTAGCTTACCGTGGCTTGACGCGGCGCTGGGTTTGAGAAGTCGCCGCAATGTGCGCAATTGTCACGTATGGTGGTTGGCCGGCACTCAGTCAGAAGGTGGTACAAAGCCACCACCAAAGAAAGCGGCGTCGAGCCGCCGCACTCCAAACGGCCGTCTCCTGCCCAGGTCAATCTGATTTTTCGGGACGGGTCAGCCCCTTGCCGCTCAATCTGTGATTTAGTATCCTCGTGACATGCAGCGATCGAGCTCGACTGACAACAGAAGCAGCACCGCCAAGAGCACTTGGGTTCTCGTAGCCATCATCGGCGTGGCGGCCGGGATGCTCCTCGCAGGCATCCGTAAGGACCTGCCACACATCAGCGAGGTTGACGAGGAGATCTTCGTGAATCCGGCCCTGAGAATCGCCGCCACAGGAGACCTGAACCCGCATTGGTTCGGCAATCCCGGCTCCACAGTGATCTATCCACTCGCTCTCCTTTTCAATGTCTGGAACTGCGTCGAGCACGGAGGCAACTTCCTGCGCCCCGACCAGCAAATAATGAGATCAGCAAAGGAGAACTCATCCGAGTTCTTCATGCTGGCCCGCCTGCTCACCGTGTTATATGCCCTCGCCAGCATACCGTTTATCTTCCTGATCGGGCGGCGCCTCTTTGGCGAGAACGTTGGCCTTATCGGCGCCTGGCTTTCAATCCTGTCCCCCCTTATCATCTACTACGCTCGGCTGGTCAGGACGGACATGGCCGGCCTGTTCTTTGGGGCGGTGGCCATCTGGTTCTATTTGAAGTTCATCGACCGGCCTTGCCTCAAGCACTCGGTGCTGGCGGGCCTCGCGACAGGCCTTGCGATTGCCTCACGATACTTCATGGCTACGCTCATCCCTCTTCTTGTGGCCTTTGACATACTGGCCATAATTCGCCGCCGCAACGACAAGCAGCGGCTTCTAGCCCTGTGGCGGCCAATCGCGGTGGGACTAGTCGCTCTTATTCTTGGATTTGCGCTCTCCAGCCCCTATTTCTTCCTGGATTTTGAGACGGCAAAGGCGAACCTGCGCTCCGAAGACCGCTCCCAGCATTTTGGCGCGGACGGGCTCTCCTATACCGGCAACCTGACTTGGTACATTACTACCGCGATTCCAAGAGCTATCACCTGGCCGGTCGCTCTCCTGGCAGTTGCAGGTGCGGTTCTGACGATCATCAGACGGCGAGCGGAGCAGCTCATCGTGCTTGGCTTCGTCGCGGTGTTTATCCTCTCGGCATCGCTATCAGGCCTCCACTGGGCGAGGTGGATGATACAGATTCTGCCGCTCATATCCATCCTGGCGGCCGACGCGGTTTACTCAGCCGCTCTCGGTCTATCCGCAATCTTCAACCTCAACCGGAAGCAAAGGGCCGCTCTGACCACTGTCTTAATCCTCTGCATCTCAGCTATGCCGCTGAAAAACGTTCTCCTGATGACACTACGCGAGGCGAGCCCGAGCGCAAGGGTCATTGCCCGCGAGTGGATGCTGCGGAACCTGCCGCCTGGGAGCAAGGTCGCCAATGAGACGTATTCCGCGGTGCTCGACAATACGGACCTCGTGGTTCAGGACAACTACACACTGGCCGAAGTCCGCAGCCTGCGGAACTATTATGATGCCGGCTATCGCTACCTCGTGGTCAGCAGCGCCATATATGGCAGGTACTGCTCGATGCCGAGTCGCTATCCCCGTCAGGTGAGGTTCTACAAGGAGCTCTTCCAGAAGGGCCATCTCTTGAAGGAGTTCACCCCGAATCCTCTCCGCGGCGGGCCGACAATCCGCATCTACCGGCTGGGAGAACCCTCCATAAAGGAACGACTGAGTAGGAAAGCGTCCACAGATTTCGCAGATTTCACAGATTGAAATGGAGCGTCCTCCAACCGAACAGACTGTCCACGAAAAACACAAAGAGACGCCAGGTCTCTTTCTTCGTCCTTCTTTATCTCGATTATGGGCCTAACCAAGCTTCTCAATCTGCGTAATCTGTGTAATCTGCGGATAGACCTCGCCTCGCTCTATCCCATGTCAGCGGAGAGCTACTTGCCCGGCTGGATGCGCCAGGTGGACTGCGCGAGGTCGCTGAGGACGCAGCCGAAATCGCCCGTCCCGAAGATGCCGGCGTAGGCTATGTAGTCTCCCGTCGGTGCGCTATCGGGCACCTGCATCGTGAGTATGGGATAGTTTGATAGCTCGAAACCTGCTGGGAAATCAAGATCAAGCCCGGCAAGCGACATCCCCCAGTCGGGAAAGTAGATAAGCTCGCCCGTCGGCAAAACGATCGCTGCGGCGAACATGGCCGCAAGATCGGTTGACGCCATGTTGTTGATGCTCAGCGTCAGGTTCAGAGTGTCCTGCGGCCACAGGACGTCAGAATCGACCGCAAGCGATAGCGTAAAGTCGCCAACGGTCGGGCCCTCTGCCAGCTCGGCCTCAGGGGACGCCGCCGCCCCGCCCTTCGTATCGACGAAACGGAAACGATACCGCACTTCGCCGGCCGGCACGCTCGTCTCGACGGAGTAGGTCCCGTTTGCGGCAGTTCCCGATGTGAGTTCGAGCTGGGCAGGAACTACCTCGCCGCCAGCGTGCAGAATCACCCGCGCGATGCCAGGCTCGTTGCCGTCCTCGTCGAAGTAATGCACCGAGAACGTGAACGTGTCCTGCACGGTGCCGCATTGCGGCCAGAAACTGGCATCACTAAGCGACGGGGGGTTATTTGACTGGCCAACGAAAGGCCCTGAGAAACTGCCCGTCTCGGGGAGCCTGACCTGTGCGCCCTTGCTATCTACGAAGACGAAGTAGTATTCGTATGTGTTCGTGCTCAGCGAAGTTTCTAGTGTGTATTCCCCGTTCGAGGGCGACTCGCCAGTTACGAGCTCCATCGTCTCGGAGCTCGACCAGCCCGAGGCCTGTATGTGAACCTCAGCCTCGGAGGGAGCACCCCCGGCTGCATCGTAGTAGTGCGCGGAGAAAGTGAATGTCCCGTTCCCGCTGGAGATGACCGGATCGACCCCGCCGGTGTCCAGAAGCGTCTCGTTCCCTTGTCCCGCGAGATTCGGCCCATAGAAATACCCCTCCTGGGGGAGGCGCACCGAATCGCCGCCCTTCGTCACGAAGCGGAAATAATACCACTGCGTCTGAGCTGTAAGCCTGGTCTTGAACGTGTAGTCCCCGTCGAAGAGCATCCCGTTGCCAAGCGTCATCTCTGCCGAATGCGTCAACTCCGTCTTGTAGTAAAGCGTGGAGACGGAAGGCTCGTCCCCAGCCGCGCTAAAGTAGTAAACCCGAAACTCAAAATCCGTGCTCGTTGAGCCCAGCGACGGCGAAACGCCACCGTAGGAGAGAATGCTCGGCGAACTCTCGCCCGTTACAACCGGGCCAATGAAATATCCGACCGGCGGCAGCTTCACACTTGCGCCTCGTTCATCGACGAAGTCGAAGTAGTAGCTGTATGTGCCCGCCGGAAGCGAGGCGCAATATGAGAAGGTCCCGTCGTCCGCGGTGCCATCTTGAAGGACCATGTCCCAGGAGTATTCGCTCGTGGAGCTCTTGACGACAACTTTCGCCGTCGATGCTGCGTCCTCATCGAGGTCCCAGTAATAGACCGAGAACCAGAATGTCGTCTCGGCATCGCCCGTCGGGGGGCTGAGCATGGGAGAGGCGAGCATGGGGGCGGTGTTGTGCCTCTGAACTTCGGGCCCAGAATAGTAGCCCGTCTCAGGCAGCCTACACGAGGCGCCGAAGGCATCCTCAAAATCGAAGTAGTAATAGTAGCTGCCCTGCCCGAGGCTGGTTGCCGCCTGATACGTGCCGTTGTATGAATACGTTGAGAGCACCTGCATTGGGAGCGTGGCCACCCTCGTCTCGCTCTCATCCACAATCACCGCATCAGCGCGATCGGGACGGTCGTAGTCCTCGTCCACGTAATCCACATAGAAGCTGAAAACATCATCGGTGTCTCCGATCGGCGGGTTCACCGAGCCATTCTTGAGAGTGGGTGCTGTGTTGCCGGCAGTTGTGAAGGAAAAGCCGTAGTCGGGCATCTGGTTGCCCTCGACGTCGGCAGCGCGAACCGTGACGTGGACCTCAGAATCAGGCGGATAGCCCACCGCTGGCGCAAACTGCACCGTCGCGCCCTCGCTCGAGGTTGTTACAGCGAAACTCACGCTATCGCCATTGACGAGCAACTCGACCGCCCCAATATCCATGTCCTCGTCGTAGTCATAGAGCAAGACCGTTATCTGGGCGACCCTTGCGACGTCTGTATCCCCGTCCTCGGGCGTCGTCTCGACGACAAACGGAGCAGAATGCAAAAGAGACAGGTAGGCAACGACATATCCGTCCTGGTTGGCAACGACCATGTCCGTTGACCCGTTCCCATCCAGATCTGTGCACAGCATCGAGGTTGTGTCCTCTGCATCGTCAGAAACCCACGAGGCAGAGGTCTCGATCACGCCATTTGAGTTCGAATAGATAGCGTTAGCCTGGGACCTGAACGTCGCCACGGCCACGTCCGGAAAGCCGTCATCCGCAAAATCGCACCATCTTATCGACCGCGTTGCGCCAGCATCGCTCGATGTCCAAACCGGCCCATCACCGAAGTCGCCCTCGTTGTTGGCGAACACCTGGTCAGCTCCGTCAAGATTGCCAACCAACAGGTCGAGGTCGCCATCAGCATCATAATCCCCGAGGTCGAGGGAGTACGTGGCCTGCCAATCGGGCGACGTCCAGACGGGGTCGTCCTCAGGAAGCCCCGCTGCGATGCGATAGATGCGGTTGACGCCGACGTTCCCAACCGCAAGGAACGGCACGCCATCGCCGTTGATCTCACCAATTGCCGCCGCACGCGTCTCGATGCGACTCGGCGAGACCCAGAACGGCGCAGCGTCGAGGCCAGCGCCCAGATTCTTGTATATGACGTTCTCGCCCGAGCCCCCCGCGAAAATGTCGATGTTGCCATCGTGATCGAAATCGTAGGCGAGCACAGCGTTCGTCCACCGTGCGTCGAAAGAGCTCCAACCGGCCGCCTGTGACAGACCGCCCACCGAGTTGACGTTCAGCCGGTTGCTCTGCCCAATGCTGTTGCCGGAAAAAAGGTCCGGCAGGCCATCGCCTGTAACATCCGCGAGCGCCAGCGAGAGCGTGTAGTCCGCCTCAGCCGACTCCCACTCAGAATATCCAGAGAAATCCCCGAACTTGTTGAGATAGACGACATTCGGCGAGTTGTAGCAGGCAACGGCGATGTCGAGACTCCCGTCCCCATCAAGGTCGGTTATCTTGAGGTCCTGGGCCGCAAGCGCATCCGGTGTGAGAAGGAGCGGTTCAGTTGAGAGCGGCGTGCTTGCTGCTTGAAGGATTGGCGCCGAGAGGGCGAACGCCGCAAACGCTGTGAGCATCGCTGCGATTAGTAAGCTTGGCTTATACTTCATTAGTCTAAGGCTCCGTGTCATTTTGGAAGGATGAATTATGAAGGATGAAGGATGAATCATCGATCGTCGTTAGGGTCAACGCCGTGTCTTCATAGTTCTAGCGGGCCAGAAGCTGCATCGCCGTCAGATGAGGCCATATTCCCTCAACACCGCAAGTAGCCGTTCCTTGTTGTCAGGCTCCATCTCGACCAGCGGCAGCCGAAGCTCGCCAGAGCACATACCCATAGCGGCCAGGGCGGTCTTGACGGGAGCCGGGTTGGTCTCGATGAAGCAGGCGTTGATGACGTCAGAAATCTCCACCTGAATGCTGGCCGCCTCGGCCACCTTCCCCTCGAAGAAAAGCCTGCACATATCCGCCATCTCCTTCGCGAGGATGTTCGCAGACGCCGAGATGACCCCGCTGCCTCCGATCGAGAGGATCGGCACGACCATCAGGTCCTCGCCCGAGAGAATCGTCAGCCTGTCTTTGCAGAGGCGCCTTATCTCGAGCACCTGCTTCATGTCGCCGCTCGATTCCTTGACGCCGATGATGTTTGGCACGTCGCAGAGTCTCTCAAGCGTCGAGGGGAGTAGGTTCACAGCGGTTCTGCCGGGGATGTTGTAGATGATTATCGGCAGCCGTGTGCTCGAGGCTACCTTGGTGAAGTGAGCGATGTGCCCCGCCTGCGTTGGCTTGTTGTAGTAGCAGGAGATCGCAAGCAGTCCGTCGATTCCGATCTCCCCGCAGATGCGAGCGTTCTCGATTGCTGTGCGTGTGTCGTTCGAGCCGATGCCCGCTATTATCGGCAGCTTGCCCTGAAGCTCGCGCTTCACGAACGAGAGAATCTGCCGATATTCATCCCTCGTAATTGTGGCCGATTCGCCCGTTGTGCCGCACAGAAGCACGCCGCTCGTGCCCGACTGCAAGTGATACTCCAGCAGCCTCTCGTAATCCTCAAAAGATACCTTCCCATCCTTGAAAGGCGTTACCAGCGCAACAAACGACCCCTTGAACATGCCCCTGAGTCTCCCTATTACATCTCACAAAAACGTTCGGCGAAAGCTCTGTAGTACAACACCGATGTAGCCCCCATCGTTTCGATTATCCTACGAGTTCTCTCAGGATTTGGCAATGCAATTGAACTGGGAGCTTCTATTCTTCAGGAGTTTCCCCAAAATGGGTAGCTGATTTGTTGGGTTGTTGGCTGTGGGGCCTGGTTTTGCTCAAGAAGAAACTCGTGCTTCGTAGCCTTCGCGGAGTAGCAGTGGAATTAGGATTGACGTGATGCCGCGTTCTGGTTCCCCGAAGGGGGGGCACATTTTGGATTGCGGATTGCGGATTGAAAGCTCCGCTTCCGTTCTGGTTTCGCTAATCCTCGTGGTTCTTCGTGTCCTTGGTGGATTCCCTGTTCTAACTGACGACGAGATCGACCGGCTGGTCTTTTGAGCTCTACGGCCTGACGGAGGCGGAGATTAAGATTGTTGAGGGGAAAGCCTGAGTTTGGAGTGCGGCGGCTTGACGCCGCTTTCATTTGCGGTGGCTTGACACCGCCCCTTAAAGGACAGCTCTTTTTGCCTCGACAAAAGCAATGCGGATGATAGGAAGCAATTGATCATGGCCAAAGTCGCATCAAGCCGCGACGAGCCAAAGCGGTGTCAAGCCACCGCACTTCAAAGGGACTTGCACCTACGGTTCTGGCACGGACAGCGCACGGCAGATTCTCCTCGCGAGTTTGTCGGGAATCTCTGTATGACGCGGCACCGCCTCTATATGACCAGTTTGAGGGTCACACCACAGGGAATGCGATCTGCCCTCTCGTTTGAGATAGCAGCCGTTACGCCGGAGATCTCTGAGTAAGATACTGCGCTTCATTATACACTGACAATAGCCCGCTCAGCATTTTCTGGAACACCGCGAAACGCGTCTTCTCGCCGGTCCTCGAGGATGAGAGCGATTGCCTCGGACAAGTTCTTGAGACACTCATCCTTCGTGCGCCCTTGTCCATTAGCGCCCGAGACCTCTGGGCAATAGGCTATGAACCAGCCTTCATCCTGCTCAATAATTGCCGTAAATTCATTGTGCATTATAGTCTCCTCCCAACCAGCATCTCGCAGCGAAATCCCACATTGACTCAGACATAACCGCCCTACGTCAAGATTCACACAATACGCTACGCTCTAAGACACAGTATATCGCCGACTGCTGCGCACGCAATAGTCCGAATTCAGCGGGTTCAAGGTTGCGTTCTGGCAAAAACAGCCTCAATGTGCGCTCCTTCCAAGCGGCAGATTGAGGCGACAGACGGTCAGATTGCGGACTGCGGACTGCGGATTGCGGATTGAACGTTGCGGCCGCGTCGCTATATCCCCGCTTCTTCGTGGTTCTTCGTGTGCTTCGTGGTTCGCCTCCTTTCTTGGTGGTTCTTCGCGTCCTTGGTGGATTGCCACTTCCGACGGACGGCGACATCGACCGGCTGGCCTTTTAAGCTCTACGACCTGACGGAGGCGGAGATTAGGATTGTTGAGGAAAGCTCCGGGTAGTAGGTTAAAGCAACTTTGGATAGCATCCGTCAGCTCCCCAACGTTTTCTGAACTACCGAAGAACAGCTGTTGTGCTAGGAAAGACCAAACCACATTTTGAGATGACATAGATACAGGAATCGATGGATACTCCCACCCAGGCGCTCCTTGGGGCCGCACTGGTGCAGTCGTTTCTTGGCAAGAGGCTCGGCACAAAGGCGCTGGTCGTCGGCCTCATCGCGGGAGCGCTGCCGGATGTCGATGTTTTCATTAGGTCCTCGAAGGACTCGCTCTTAGCATTGACGATGCACCGGCACTTCACGCATTCCCTCGCGTTCGTTCCCATTGGTGCCCTCATTGCGGCTGGAATCTGCCACTTGCTTTACAGGAGAAGGGAGAACTTCAAGTTAATCTATCTTGCAAGCTTTCTGGGATACATCACGCACGGGCCCCTCGACCTCTGCACGAGCTACGGGACGGTCATCCTCTGGCCATTTAATAGTTCGAGATATGCGCTGGACTGCATCTCGATCGTTGATCTGGTGGTCTCTGTCCCGCTCCTGATTGGCTGCATTCTGTCCGCCAAAAGGCGAAGCAATGCGCCCGCCATAGTCGCAATGCTGTTCGTGATCAGCTATATAACGTTCGGCTTCACGCAGAATCACCAAGCCCTCGCTGTTCAACGAGAGCTGGCCCAAAGTCGCGGACATTCCGTCCAACATGGACGGGCCACACCCACGCTCGCCAACCTGTTCGTCTTCAGGTCTATTTATCGGGCTGGAGGCCAGATATATGCGGACAAGGTCGTGGTTGCTCCCTTCAGGAAGGCCAGTGTTGAGGAGGGCGACGAGGTCGAGGTCTTCGCGGAGGACGGTCTGATTAACAGGCCCATGACACAACAAGCCGTCCTGAGGGACTTCAGGAGGTTCTCTAGATTCGCCGACGGCTTTACGGCAAAGGTCTCGGACCGCCCGGATGTGGTCGGTGACATGCGCTACTCCTTACGAGCGAAGACCTTTCAACCACTCTGGGGGATCATCATTGACGCAGACGACGCGCAGCACCCGGTCAGAAGGGTCTCATTGACCAGGGACCACGACTTCTTCGATTGGTGGGACTGAGGGTTAGTCCTTACTCGTGAAGAATCCGTCCGCCCAGCTTGCTCACTCGGGCTGGTCCCCTCGGTCTCCGTTGGAAGCCGCCTCGGCAGACAGACTCTCGTCCTTGCACAACTCAAAAAGGTATTCTCGGGCGGCGTCTTTTTCGTTCGCTATCTGGCCGGTTAGCACTGCATCGAGGAGTCTGGCCTTGTATTTGCCGACGAGTGGGCCAGGCTCGATGCCCAGAAGCGCACATATCTCATGGCCATTCAACGGGGCTTCAATCTTGGCGACCTGCTCCCTCTCGTCGATCGTCTCGATCCGCCTGCGCAGCTCGCGAGCGGAGTCCAGCAATTGCTGCGATCGTGTGAGCGCCCCGATGTCCGCCTCATAAAGGTCGAGCTGCTTTTGCAGCGACTGGCCGAGGCGCTTGATAAGCCTTCGGATTGCGGCGTCCGTCCACTCTCCGGAGTAGTTGATCATGTGGTTTCTCACCAGCGAGGCGACCTCATTGGTGAGTTTGTTTGGAAAGCGCAGTGCACGGAGCCTTTTCAACGCGATCTCGGCCCCGATGTGCTCGTGACCGTAGAACACGACGCGGCTGTCCTTAAACATCTGCGCCTGACGTTTGCCGGCATCGTGGAATACGGCAGCGAGCCTCGTTGCGAGGTCCTTCCGGTGCACGTTTGCCAGCACAGAAAACGTGTGGTGAAGAACGTCCTGGCTGTGGAAGCGCTTGTCCTGCATAATCCCGCCGAGCGCCTCGATCTCGGGCATGACGACCTGCAAGAGGTTCAGGTCGTGCAGCATCTCAAAGCCATCTTTGGGCCTGTCGGAGAGAATCATGAGCTCCAGTTCCCTTCCGATGCGCTCCACCGCCGCCTCATTGATGAGGGACGGATTATGGGCAATGCACTCTCGCACCGAATTATGGACCTCCAAAGCGAGCGAGCAAGAAAGCCGGACCGCCCGGAGCATCCTGATGGGGTCATCGGCGAGGGTAATGTGAGGTTCAAGAGGGCAGCGCAGGACACGCCTCTTGATGTCGTCGATGCCTCGCCCAGTCAGGTCATACAATCGTCCGTAATTACCCCCATTTAGGCCGACAAGCAACGTGTTGGCGGTGAAATCCCTCCGCATGATGTCGCTCTCATCGCCAATGACGAAGCTGTCGGAGACGCGAAGTGGAGCACCAACTATCTCGACCTGCATTGAATCGCTCTCGGGACCAACCACGAAGTGAAGCGTGCCAAAGCGGTCGAAGCAGACCGGATGAGTGCCGTGTAGGTGGTCTGAGGCGATGTTCGCGAACTCGTCGGCCGAGATGCCGGCTCGGTTGGCGGTGTCGATGAGCAGATCGAGGTCAAGGACAGGTCTTCCGAGGATAGTGTCTCTCACCGTGCCCCCGACCACAAAGCATGGCACGTTTTGTGCATCGGCAACCTGGGAGACGCTTTGAAGGATTGAGGCTATCTTTGGCTCGAGGCGCAAGTGAGCCCGTTGCATTGGCGGCATCTAACGTTCAAGAGACGTTGAAACCACGGATGCGCACGGACCTTTAACAACAGCCTCTCGCACCCGCAGACCGGTATCAGCGTTCATTAGTCTTCATTGGCGGCTGCCATTCGGAACGCATCCACGAGCGGCTCGATGTCATCCTCAAGCAAGGTTCTGGGGTCTATTAGAACCTTTTGCTCGGCTATCCTGGTTATGATAGGCACCTCGGCCAAGCGAAGCGCCCTCTCGATCGCATCAGCGGACATCTTTGAGCTTGAAACCGACACGAGGACGGTCGGCAGCTCGAGAAGAGGCAGCGAGCCGCCGCCCGATTTTGAGCAGCCTGGCTCGATCCCAACCTCGAAGTCGGCGCCCAGCGCGGGCCGAAGGCGCGCTCGAATCTCCTCCGCCCTAACGCTCAGCCCATTGACCGAGGCCGTCAGCATCGAGAGCGTGGGGATGAACTCGGCGAAATGTGTCGGCCACCTCACGTAGAGCCTGAGCGTTGCGTCCAGCGCAGCAAGCGAGAGCTTGTCTATCCGAAGCGCCCTGGCCAGCTGATTGGCCGCGATCCTCCTGACGTAATCGCTCTTGCCAACGATGACGCCGGCCTGTGACGCACCCAGCAGCTTGTCCGCGCTGAAGGTTACGACGTCCGCCCCTGCCGCCACCACGTCCCGTGCAACTGGTTCGTCTAGCCTAAGGCCATCAGGCATGGCAAGCGACTCTTCGGAAGCGAGAAGTCCGCTGCCTAAATCGACCATCAACGGGAGTTTGTATCTCTTGCTCAACACGGACAGGTCCTGTGCGGAGACGTCCTCCGTAAAGCCGACGATTCGGTAGTTGCTCGTGTGAACTTTCAGGATGAGCGCCGTGTCGTCCGTTATCGCATGCTCATAGTCCAAAAGCTTCGTCTTGTTCGTTGAGCCAACCTCGCGAAGGACGGCGCCGGAAGCTGCCATGACGTCCGGCATCCTGAAGCTCCCGCCAATCTCGACGAGCTCGCCTCGTGAGACGATGACCTCCTTGCCAGCCGCGAGCGTGTTGAGGCAGAGTAGAACTGCGGCGGCGTTGTTATTGACGACGAGGGCGTCCTCGGCCCCGGATAGAGCTACCAGCGGCTCGACCACATGCTCCCAGCGCTTGGAGCGCATCCCCTTGTCAACGTCGTATTCCAGCGTGCTGTAGCCCGACGCAGCCATTACCACGGCCTCTATGGCCTCCTTCGGGAGAACCGACCGGCCGAGGTTGGTGTGGAGGATAACGCCAGTAGCGTTCACGACGCGCCTCATGCTGCACGAGACCGTCGCGTGAACCTTCTTGGTTACATCATCGAGCAAGGCCTTGAGATCGAGCCGCAGTTTGCCCTGTGTTTCAACGAAACAGCGCGGATTTTCTTGTTCGGAGAGAATCGAGCCGCGCAGCGCCTCCAGCACTTCGCCCGCACAGCGCGAGACGACGGACCTCTCCACATCGGGGGAGATGTTCTGTAGCTCCGGCCGATTCAGTAGCTTCTCGACCGAAGGCAGCTGCCTCAAGAGCTCAGCCCTAGTAGCCATACTCAGATTCCTTTAAGCAGTTCACAGAGCGCTCGTTCTGATCGAGCCCATTGGCGAATCTTGACTCATCTGCGCGATGCATGAAGCGCCACAAAACGTGCTATGGAGCGATCGTAGGTCTTCTCGACATCGTTGGGGAAATAGCACGCAGGCAGCTCGCCCAGCCGCCGATGGTAGGCGATGCACTCGCAGCACACACCCTTCTTGTCGCACGAATACGTGCAGTTACAGAACTTCAGATTCTGCCTCTGTTTGCACTCCATCTTGGACATCATCCTATCGTCGTTACGCTCTTATAGTATCAATCAATCAGGACTATACCACCACGAAGCAAAGAGCAAAATCCGAGGCGGGGTGTTTGAAGGGCGCCAGCGTAGGACGGGCTTTCCAGCCTGCCTTGTAGGTCGCAGATTCGTGTAGGGGTGCCGCTTGCTGCACCCTGCTTATGATCTGCCAAACAGACATAGGGCGGAGCAAGCGCCGCGCCTACGGCACGATTCCGGAAGGTCAGGGGCGAATACCCGGGTTCGCCCCTGCGCAACCCTCCGGCGTTTATATCGCAGCACGTTTATGTCAGGGGATCACTCCCCTCTCAACCCTATCTAACCTATCCTATTCCCAGGGGCACGAGCCGCTGCAATTCCAGTCAGCTTCCCTGTCGTTGATGCAGCACACGCCGTCGCGGACTTTGTCTGCTTCCCCTGCTGGGAACTTGCCGGCATTCGCAGCAACCTGATCCATGAAGTTCTGGAGCTGGGTGCAGCCGTCGCTGGTCTTGCCCTGATCGAAGTACCTCTGAGCAGTCCTCAGAATGCCGACGAGCGTTCTCTTAAGCGTCTTGTCCATCGTCAAGCCGTTGATGTATGTGCCAACGTCGTTCAGGTTGTCCTCGACGCTGTCGCCGTTGATGTCGCATTGAGCGCCCTCGCAGGCATCGCCAACTCCGTCGCCATCGGAGTCTTCCTGGCCCGGATTCGGAACCTCGCGGCAGTTGTCAACATCATCCATAATGCCGTCGCCGTCATAATCGTCGCAAACGTCGCCGTCGCCGTCGCCGTCCCAGTCCTCTTGGCCTGGGTTATAGTCGGTCGGGCAGTTGTCGCAGACGTCGCCGACGCCATCGTTATCTGCATCCTCTTGGCCTGGATTCGCAGTATTCGGGCAGTTGTCCTCCGCATTGGGGATGCCGTCGCCGTCGGAGTCGCCCTCGCCCCCCAGGCCCTCAACGTTCACCAGCGGCTCCGGGTTCTTGTCAGGATCGCCCGTGAAGCCTTTCTCACCGCTCTGCGAGGCGCCAGCGTCAATCAAGCCCTGGCGAACTGCCGCAACGTCAGCGGCAGTTGTGGGCTTGGCGTGAACCGAAATGTACAGAGCAGCGGCGCCCGCAACGTGAGGTGAGGCCATACTGGTCCCGCTTCCAATCGCGTAGTCGGTTCCTTTGAAGGTGGAAAGGATGTCAACGCCCGGGGCGGCTAGGTCGATTGCCGCGCCAGGAGAATCGACCGGATTGCCCCCAACGACACTTCGGCTGAAGTTGCTGAAAGTCGCGAACGTATCGTCGGCTCCGTAGCTTGTTCCGCCGCCCAGTCCACCAGGTTCCCCATCTGAATCAGCCAGAGCCGACACAGCCGCCACTTCAGGATAAGCCGCGGGAATAAAATCGTCTCGGGTTCCGAACCTGCCATCACGACCATAGACGTCTTTCTTGTCATTTCCAGCAGAGACGGCATAAAAGACCCCAGCAGCGACGCTGTTTTGAAGGGCCTGGCGTAGAGACTGAAGATTTCCGGTGCCACCCAGGCTCATGTTGGCAACGTCGATCTCGTCGGCATGGTCGGTCACATAGTCTATCCCGGCGATGACCCAGGAAAAGTATCCGGAGCCCGTGCTATCGAGCACTTTCACTGACCATAGCCTGGCGCCGGGGGCCACGCCAACCACGCCGATGCCATCGTCAATAGCGGCTGCGGTCCCTGCAACATGGGAGCCGTGGCCGTAGTCATCGTCGCCGCCCGGATTCGTACCACTTGTGTCTGTGAAGTTGACACCGGTATAATAATAGAGGTCCGGATGTGTGTTGCTGATGCCAGTATCTATGATGGCGATATCGACATCCACGCGATCATCTTTGCCATCAATGTTGGCCGCCGGACTCAAATCAGCGTCAATGCGATCGACGCCCGTGGGAAGTTCCCCTATGGCATAGGCAATCCTATCAGGTTCAACGAAACTCACCCGGGGATCGGATTCCACGGCCCACAGTCTTTGAGCGGGAATGTGTGCAGAGAATCCCTTCAGGGCCATGTGGTAAACATGGCCGAGAGCTAACCCATGCCGAGCTGATAACTCAAAAGCCACATCTGCCGGGCTGTCCACGTCATCATTCAAGACAACGATAAACCGACCCGGAATTACTTCGCCTGACCGCCCCGGGGTTTGGGCTGATGAATCAGCCGCAATCACAAAGGCTAGCGTCAAGACCAGAAACGAAATCATGCTAATCCTTCTCATCGGAATCTTCCTCCTTGAGGAAATAAGTCTGTTTGGACTAAAAGAACAAACGCGTCCTGTGCATTTGTTGCAGTGGCGACGAAACGACTCGCCGCCTCGTCAGACTATTCCATACGTGGCGCTTACGACTTCTCTCGCTCTCACCTCAAGGCATCACCCCTTTCGAGTCTCTTGGTTCCAATGACTGCCTCAACATTTCGTCCACAATCTTCTGCTGGAAGCAAGTTGGCGGGGTTTGTGAGCCTGCGTTCTTTGGCCCTACGCGCGCAGCTCAGACCGCCAACAGACTCCGTCTCAAGCGAAGCATACCCACAGGTACAATCAATGTCAACAGTTTTCTCGTTGGACTCGGGATCTGCCTCACAAATCAGTTGTGCATGTAAACTTCTACAAAATAGGAATCGTTGAGCCGTTTCATAGAGTTTCGGCGTCGGCCAGCGGCTCTGGATTCCCGTCAGTGTCACCCGCGAAGTCTTTGTCGCCGCGCTGCGAGGCGCCAGCGTCAATCAAAGCCTGGCGAAGTTCCGCAACGCCATCCGCAATTGCGGACGGAACCTGCCGGGAAACACAACTCGTTATGAATACCGGGCAGGTTGTCAGGGCCGAATCCGTCAGCGCCTCACTTGACTAGGTGTCTGAGCATCTCTTGCACTTCGGGCAGGCCGCCCTGAAATACCAGGTAGCCGTCATGAGGCTCACGCTCTGTTATCTCATCCATTACGGGCGTCAGCATCATCTTAACGACTTTCTCATGCTCGAGCGTGTGGCCCAAGACCCAGCAGAGCTTCATGTAGGCGACTTCGGGGAGCATGTTCGCGGCTGGAACGATGCCACGCTGCATCAGCTCGCGTCCGGTCTCATAGACGAACATCTGAACGTAGCCCCAAAGCGTCTGCACCGTCATAAAGACGTGGACGCCCTTGTCGCACGCCCGCTTGATGGGCTCGTAAAGCGGTTTATTCACGTGGCCGAGGCCTGTCCCTGCGATTACGATCCCTTTATACCCGTTATCGACCAGCGCCTCGATTATGTCCGGCTTCATGTTCGGGTAATAATAGACAATGGAGACCTTCTCCTCGAAGGCCGTATCAATGATCACATTCCTGTCGCTCCGCCGGCGGTTGACGTCCTCTCTCAGAACAACGTACTCCGTCGGCGAGACGCGTCCCACGGGTGTGTCAGCGATCGTCCTGAAGGTGCTGCGATAGCTGGAGTGCATCTTGCGGACGCGTGTCCCGCGATGCAGCAGGCAGTATTCATCGCTCGTCGGCCCGAACATGCAGACCAGAACCTCCGCTATCTCACCGAACGCCGCAGACCTCGTCGCATTGATGAGGTTGAGCGCCGCATCGCTCGAAGGTCGATCGCTCGAGCGCTGGGAGCCAACCAGGACCACAGGCACCGGCGGTTTCTGGACCATGAAGCTCAGAATGGCGCTCGTGTGGTGCATCGTGTCCGTGCCGTGGCCGATGACGATGCCATCGACGCCCTTTCGTATCTCACGTCCTATCCCGTCTGCGAGAGTGGTCCACTGAAGCGGCGACATATCCTCGCTGAAGATGCCGAAGAGCTTGATCGTCTTCAGATTGCAGATGTCGGCAAGCTCCGGCACAGCCCCGTAAAGCTCGCCCGGCGAAAACGCCGGAATCACAGCACCAGTCCTGTAATCGAGGCGCGATGCGATCGTGCCACCGGTCCCCAGTAGCGTAACGTTCGGCTTGCTGGGGTCCTTCGGGAACTCCTTCTCCGGTATCTTGTAGTGCGCCTCCTTGTAGCCAACCTCCTTGATCTCGGTGATAGTGTTCACGCTTATGCCGATGTTGTATCCAGTGCGGAGCTTCAGGACCATGTGCTGGTCGTCCGCAGTCTCCGACCTCGGCAGGATTAACCCGACGTAATGGCCTTTCGTTGTTGAGACCTCAACGTCGGCCCAGACCCTCGCGCCGAGACCTGTCAAAACATCTTTGGCTCGGCCGCGGTAGCCCTTGAGCTTGTTATCCGAAGCGACTGTCATGCTTCAACCTCGTTTGATCCCATTGAATCCAAAAGCGTCACTATTGGCGAGTATTGTTTCAAGGTTAAGCGCTGTCCGCAAGAGGATGTGTAGCCACAAGAGAATCCGGTGGGGTCCAATACTGAAGCGGCATAGGCCGAGAGCTTTATTGAGGCTTCGGCAGGCTCTCCCGCTCGGTCTTGAACCTGGCTAGAGCTTTCTTTGCTTTCTTGTGCCCAAGGCGGGAGGCTCTCTCATACCATTCCCGCGCTTTGTCCTGGTCCCGCTCAGCTCCGTTGCCGTTCTCATAGGCTTTGCCGAGATAATACATCCCGTCCTTGTCACCCGCCTCGGCTGCTTTGCTAAGCCACTTCGCGGCCTCACTATAATCCTGCTCGACGCATTCCCCCTTGTAATACATGTATCCGAGGAAATATATCGAGTGGGACTGACCCGCCGCAGCAGCCTTGCGCCGCCAATACAGCGACTTCTCGCAGTCCTGCCGGACACGCCGGCCGCGGAAGTAACTTCAGGCCGCCGATGCCATGGCGTATGCATGGCCTACCGCCGCTGCTTTGAGACACCACGCGAAAGACCTATCGAAATCCTTCTGGACACCGAACCATCCTCCGCCGTAAACGTTCGCTAGAACGTTCATGCTCTCCGCATGCCCAGCCTCAGCGGCCTTGACCAACCACATGAGGCCCTTCTTCTTATCCGTTTTGACGCCGAGGCTGCGACAGTAGGCTATCCCCAGCAAGTATGCCGCCTCGATGTCGCCCTGTCCAGCAAGCGAACGAACCTGGTCAATGACCTCCTCTGCCATCTTCCGGGCTGATTTGGCGTCCCGTTTGAAGCCACATTGGCCAGCCCGACTCAAACTCGCGACCCACATCTGCGCCAGAGGATCGCCTGTCTCGGACGCTTTCAGGAAAAAAGACTTGGCCACGGCATGGTCCTCACAGCCAGATGTGCCCGTATAGAGGCCGATGGCCTTCTGAAGGATTGTGCGGGCGTTTTCAAGGCTAGACTCGGGCGCGGCACAGCTGAGCGTCAGCAACGACACAAGGAGCGCTGGGATGAGCCAATCTAACCTTCGCGCTCTCATTTCACCAGTCTTCTCCTGTAAAGCTAGCTTGCAGGGGCAGCGCCTCGACTTCAGATGCTACGATACCGAAGCAGGCGGCCCTAAGCAAGGTCTGATTGGGTTCATGTTGGAACCGAATCGCAGCTGTTGTATCCTCGTTCCGGTGAAGCGAGGCGCGAGGCAGTTTTCTTGCCCCTTCACAGAAAGAAAGGACGACATGTTTTTGGGCTACGATTTCAAGGAACCTGTCGCGTGGGCCCGCGAGCGAATGTCCTCGAAAAAGCGGTATCGGCAAGAGGTCGCCACCACCGTTATCGTCGGCGTCGCGACGCTGGCGGTTCTGGCCGTTGCTCTGTCGATTATGGGCCTCGCCCCTGGGAGGGTGATGCTCACCGTCGGAATCGCTTTCTTGGTGGTCGATTGCATCATCCTGCGCGGAGTCGTCTATGCGATGGCGCTCAGGCGCCTCGTTCTTGATTCCGAAACGAGCGGCGTGGACGCAGGGCGCACAGCAGGCGAAATGGGTGAGGCGGGAGATGATGGTGCGTGATTGAGCCGGGCATCGCTTCCTCGACTAGACCGCTCGTGCAGGTTTATATCGGCTTCTGGGGCGCGGGGACGGTTCTTTTGCTCATTAGCCTCGAGCGAGCATTCAGCCGAAGGCGGCTATTCTTTTGGCTGGGAATCTTGTGCCTTGCAGTCGGCGCGTCGCTTGGCCTGCTCACAGACTGGGCCAACAGGCTTCGTGCGGCGATGTCTATTGCGGCTCTCGTCCTATGTATAGCTTGCATTGCTATAAAGCTGTTGAGGGACAAGGTGCGCTCCAGGAGGCACGTTCGCCTACTGAAGGACGCGATTGAGCACATGGGAGCGGAGAGGACTGATGAGGACTGACCGTCGGCGCTTGGCCATTCAATCGCTTCAAACGCGGCGTTAGCATCTAAATGATCAAGTCATTCAATTCCGGATTGCCGGGGACGGCCTGATCTGGCAGGAGGATTATTACGATGAAGTTCTGGTCAAAGCTCGCAACCTGGAAAAAGGTGCTCCTTGTTCTCGCTCTTTTGCTAGTCCTCCTGACCACCGTTCTGGTTAGCCTGGCTGCGAGGTGGTGGCTCCATTTCGGCTTTGGTCAGGGCAAGCAGATATGTATTCCCCAGGGAACGCAGACGATTCTCTTCACTACGTTGGCCTCGATCCGCGCAATTCGAACGGGAGCAGACGGGGGGCTTGAGGAGGTCTCGGTGAGGATGGCCGGGAGAAAGAGGCTGGTCTCTCCCCTTCTTCCGAGTTCCTGCAGTCCGGGTACCGACAATTCGATTCCCCTTCTAGAATGGGAGAAGAGGCCAGCGCTTTCCAAGCGTCTCACAGAATTCCCTTGCCCGGACTGGTCATACCTCTGGCAGCTTCATCTCAACTCGCTTGAGACTCACCTTGTCATGAGGACCGAGGGGGTCATTGACGCTCTCCACGCGTTCAACTGTCTGGATGGTCGCTTCATGGCATACAATTGGGATTTCGCGGGCGGGGGCTGGGGGGTAAAGGTCCCGACGATCTTCTCCTTGACAGAAGCTACCTTCAGCACGATACAAGACCCAACAAAGCTCGATCGGGGACTCATTCTTCTTGGCGAGCAGGATTACGTTGGCATTGGCTACGATGCTCAATCCGGGCGCTCCGACGAGATGTATTCTGAAAGGCCAGGTTACCTTTCACGCCGCGGCGAGAAGGTCGCCGACAACGTATATGACATCTTGGGCGTTACTCCTGACCTCGAGCGAGTCTTCTTCGTCAAGCACGAGTCTCAGGCAAGTGGCGCAACGGTTTCTGCGCTATGGACATACCTCCCTAATGAGGGAACTACGCAGAGACTCATGGAATGGAAGGGCGACCGCCTTCGCGTCACAGGCAACTCCAAGAGATTCGGCTTTCTTGAAACCGAGAAGGCAGACCAGCGAGATCAATGCGTTATTGTCGGGGCTCACATACTCGACGTGAATGGACAGGCAATCCAACATTTCCGCCTCGAAAAACCAATAAGACCAACCGGCCGGTTCTGGTCGTATGATTGGAGTCCGGACTGGGGAGTCATCGCGTATTTCGACGAATCAGATGTGGTCATTCAGTCGCTGGAGGGTGTAATCCTCGGCAGATTCAGGATATTCCGGTTGTCTGATGTTATGGACTATTACAGGTCCAAGAGAAAGGAGAACTGACGTTGCTCTTGAGTTCCGGAAAGAAACGAGGGCAATGACCGGTGCAGGCGCCGGACGGCGCGTTCTATCCAAAACGGACGAGACCTGAGCTCCGCGCCAAGCGTTAGCCGGTCTACTCCACGATGTCTAGGACGGCGCCGAGCATTTCGGTGCTCTCCTTGGATGCTCTTGACCTTTGCCTGGGCCCCTCGTTGGGACAGCATCTGATCCACCATTTCGCTGGCGATGTCAACGTTCGACATCTCCAACCCGAAGGTCGAATCCCGGGCACCGCGACAACAAGGTCCCAAAGCAGTCAAATAAGAGCTTGGTTTGGCGTAACCACCCGAAAGCAACCACTAGAATCCAATGCGCCAGCGCCTATTGAATTACCTCTGAAGCCAGAACGCCAATACAATCGTGCCCACCGATTCAACCGTGTTGAAACACGGCCAAGATAACGTAAGTCATAGCTCCTTCAATCCAGGGTCAGACCCCACATTCGGCTTTCAATTGACTTTGCTGTGCTATGACGCTTATGTTTAGCCTTCCTTTGCGACCTTCGACAAAGTAATTTTGCGATCTGATGTACAAAGACAGAACCATATCCGTAGTTATTCCGTGCCTCAATGAGCAGGAGGGAATCGGGGGCGTTCTCGAGGCCGTTCCCGATTTCGTGGACGAGGTGGTTGTTGTTGACAACGGCTCGGAGGACGAGTCGGTTGCGATAGCGAGGTCCTTCGGGGCAAGAGTGATGGTCGAGCCAAATCGGGGCTACGGTCGAGCGTATCGCACAGGCCTAAGGAGCGCAACGTGCGAGATAATCGCAACAACGGACGCGGACGGGACCTATCCGATACATCTCTTGGCGAAGCTCCTGGACGAATTCGAGGCCCGTGGCTTGGATTTTGCGAGCGCATCTCGCTTCCCGCTCCAGCGCAGGGATGCCATGAGTCTCAGGAACGCAATAGGCAACAGAATCTTCACAGTCTGTGCCCGGCTCTTGTTTTCTGCCAAGTTCAATGACATCCTTTCAGGGATGTGGGTCTTCAAGCGCGAATTGCTTTCTCGCATGCAGCTTCGAAGCGATGGCTGGTCGTTCTCCCAGGACATCAAGCTGGAGGCATTGGCCATCAGCGGCGAGAGATGCGGCGAGATAGCGATACCCTACGAGGTCAGGATGGGACAGGTCAAACTGCCGGCCTGGAGTGCGGGCGTCTCCGCCCTTGTCCAGCTTTTCCTGAGACGCCTTCGTCCGCCGGGGCGCCGAGGCTGACCAGAGGCAGGTAACAGTAGTGTTCCATTTGACAGAATGAGCCAGCATGCCATGAGAAGGTTGTTCGCCAAGCCCGAAAACGTAGCGCGACTTCTTCGCCATGCCACGGAGAAGGGCCTACCGCTCAACATCCAGATCGAGGCGTTCACGCTCAGGTTTCACTCCCGGTTTGCCTCAAAGACCAACCTTGAGACTCACCATCTTGTCCTCGAATCCTTGTCTCCCGAATACGGCAACGAGCTCTTGAGCTCCAACCGGTTCCTTTCGGTCCAGTTCAGCACCGGCAATTTCGCGGTCAGATTCTCGGCGCCGTTTGAGAAAGGCTGGAAGGAAGAGGGCAGTTGGCTCTGGCAAATAGTGTTCCCCTCAAGTGCGGAGCTTATGCGGCAGAGGAGGCATATCCGCGTCGAGCCGCCTGCTGGCAAGCCCGTCGGGGTGTATGGGGTTGTGGAAGACGAGGCCTTTCTGGGGGCCGTGGTCGATATCTCCGTTGGCGGAGCGCTGTTCACATCGAAGGTCCTCGCACCAACTCTCGAGGCTGGCAAGACGATAGCACACATGCAGCTGCGGTTGCCTAGCAGGACTATTCAGGTGGATGCGAGAGTCGTCAGGACCACAGCTCTCAACTGTGCAGTCGCCTTCACTGCTATCTCCGACGACGATCGTGCTGCTCTGCGGGAATACGTCGAAAGCAGAACGGCGGAGATACAGCGTGGATTCATGCCTTAGTATGTGCCACCGCTGTAACTCGCTAGCGAGGCTCTTGCGGCTTGCGCTGCTGCTCGGGGGAGTGGTTCAATGTAGGTTGAGGGACTTGGCCAGCAGAATCATCTCGCGCCTCACCGGCGGAGTGCCAACGGCACTCGTATAGATTCTTCGAACCTGGACGCAGCTGGTCGGCACGGTGGCTGCGCCAGCTCGCCTCCAACCCACTATGCCTCAAGCGGCGGAGAGCCTCCGCTCCCCTTCACAGATTGCAGAACTTTACATACACAACTCGTGAAGACCTCTTGGGCCGACCGGTCGAAGGCTCAGCCTCGCGGTCGCTGGCCCGTGTGCAGTCCATTTGCCGCTGGTGTCGATGTCAACCAGCCAATAGTTGTAACTGACGCCCGGCTCAACATCGCGGTCGATGAAGCTGTATGAGGCACCCGAGGCTGGTGCGCCCTCAGCGGCGATCAGGTCGCTAATCTGTTCGTAGTCAAATGTCCCCGCGACCGCCCGATAGACGACGAACCCGGCGTTGTCGATCTCGGCTCCGGTCTCCCAGTCGAGCACGACACTAGAGCCAGCCGGCCTGGCAGTGAAAGACACCAGATCGATGTAGGTGTCCCCGCTCCCCGAGTATCCCTTTGCTGGATAGTGGTAGCCCATGTCTATCGGCCCGGTGTAAGGGTCGCCGTCATCATTGCCATCCTCGCCATCCTCGCGACCGTCGGTGCATGTGGTGGTGCCCTCGAGGCCGTAGTCGGAGACGCTTCCGCTTCCGGCGTCCACGCAGGGGCTGTTGGCCGCCTGAGCGCCTGTGTGCGCCAAGTAGTACGGCGCATCGGATATCGGCACGAACAACGGATCCTTGCCGATGTTCCCGGTCCCTGTCCAGCCACCCTCAACATCGGAGTAGGTGACGGTGAGGTTGGTCGTGTCTCCGGCAATCTCGTCAGGGCTATCGCCCCAAAGGATGCAGTTCAAAAGCTCCGGCTCGCATTCGTAATCATTGCAGTACATCCCCCCGCCAGAAGACGCCACGTTGTCGGCAATCGTGCAGTTGGTCAGCGTCGGCGAACTGTAGTAGTAGCAGTGCATCCCGCCGCCACTGTATGTCGCGGAGTTACCCGTAATCTCGTTGTTGATCAGCGTCGGCGAACTGTAGTAGTAGCAGCGCATCCCGCCGCCACTGTATGTCGCGGAGTTACCCGCAATCTCGTTGTTGGTGATCATTGCCGAACTGTAGTAGTAGCAGAATATCCCGCCGCCGTTGTCCGCGGAGTTTGCCGTAATCTCGTTGTTGGTGATCGTCGCCGAATTGTCGTAGCAGTATATCCCGCCGCCATAGTTCGCGGAGTTACCCGTAATCTCGTTGTTGGTGATCGTCGGCGAACTGTCGTAGCAGTATATCCCGCCGCCGCCGTAGCCCGCGGAGTTTGCCGTAATCTCGTTGTTGGTGATCGTCGCCGAACTGTAGTAGCAGTATATCCCGCCGCCATAGTAGCCCGCGCTCCCATTCTGAATCGTGAAGCCATCAATCCTCACGCCGAACTTGGAGTCAATCATAACAACTGTGCCAGCAGCGCAGCCGTCAATGATACTCTCATAAGCCTCAGGGTCGCGTGTATCGGTGCCAGGGTCCCAACCACCTTCTAGCGTAATGTAGCTGTCGAGCACGATGTTCTCTTCGTAGGTCAATCCGGATGTTGAACCCGCGACCTTGACTAAGTCTGGACCCCCCGAGGAACCAGTATTGCAGGCGTCGATTCCCTCCTTAATGGTCTCGAAGGCGTTGGCCCAGCTGGAGCCGCCGCCCGAGCTTCCTACATTTCCATCAACATAATAGACGTTTGCCCCCATGGCGCCAGCTACCATGATCGTGAGCATCATGATGATGGTGGCGAGCGCCAATCTCATCTCTCGATAACAGTACATCTCTCTCCTTCTCCAAGAGAAATTGTTGCTTCGTCTTTACAGAACGACAAACACAAGAAAAATTCATCCCATCTCCAAGCACACCAGCCGATAGGCATCACCTCCCACATGTTTCCACACCTGTTGCATAATACGGGCGTCAAGCGCCCCAGAGTCACAACCACACACCTGATTCTTTCTCCATAGAACGTGCTCAAAAGTCATACAAAGGGAGGGAGATTGCAGGTAAATTACCCACTCAGAAAGGAAGATAGGAGATAGGCGAAACCCAGCATCCTAGCCTCGTTTCCGATTCCCTACTCGCACTTTCATTTCACGGTCTACCTTGTATAACTTATGCCTCAATCTGTGCGCTGTCAAGTGTTTTTGAAAGAAGGGACAAACTGGGAGGGGAAATTGCGGACTACGTATTAAGCAACTCAGAACTTGAGACCCGCCAACCGTCAACTGCCAACTGCCAACCGCCAACTGCCAATTGCCAACTGCCAACCGCCAACCGTCAACTGCCAACTGCCAACCGTCAACTGCCAACTGCCAACTGACTGCGCTGATACTCGACGAGGCGCTTGAGGCCTTGCTCGAAGGAGACTTTCGGCGTCCAGCCCATGACTTTTCTGGCCTTGTCGGCCGAGATGTATATTTTATAGACCTCGCCCTTTCTAGCGGGGGCGTAGATTGGCTTGCCGTCAAAGCCGGTCGCCTGCTTGATTATCCTGAATGTCTCGTTGACCGATGAGCCTCTTCCGGAGCCGATGTTGATGATCTGGTTGTCCGAGGCCGGATTGGTCATCGCAAGGACGTTCGCCTCGACTATGTCATCCACATAGACATAGTCGCGGAGCTGCTCTCCATCGCCAAAGATGGTTACTGTCTCGCCCCTCAGCATCTTGGCCGAGAAAATCGCCGTAACGCCCGCCTCGCCATAGGGATACTGCCTGGGGCCATAGACGTTCGGATAGCGAAGAACCGTGTATTTCAGCCCATCTGTCAGGTTGTAGAGAAAAAGGTAGTGCTCGACCGTGTGTTTCGATATGCCATACTGCGAGATGGGGTTGATTGGGTGCGCCTCATCCGTCGGGAGATACTGCGGTTCGCCATAGACGGCCCCGCCGGTCGAGATATAGACGAGTTTCTTGACGCCGTATTTGAGGCAGTTGAGGATGATGTTGATCGAGCCGCCAATGTTCACGTCCGCGTCAAATTGCGGCTCCGAGACGGACTTTATGACGGCCATCTGTGCGGCGTGGTGATCGACTATGTCCGGTCGCTCCTTCTCGAACACCTCCGAGATCGCGTGGTCACGGATGTCCATCTCGTAGAAGGTGGCCTTCGGATTGATGTTCTCCGCAAAGCCCGTCGAGAGATCATCAACGATAGCGACCGAGTGCCCTTCTGCAATCAACCTGTCCACAAGGTGCGACGCGATGAACCCCGCCCCACCGGTAACCAGTATTTTCATGTCGGCTCCTTTGATTGTGATCGTGGTTCAACGAGCGTTTGGCTCTATTGCGTGCCCTATTGTGGTAAGAATGCCCTTGTTTGCGATCATGTCAACAGAAAGACACTCCACCAGGGGGGAAACGCTATTCGTCGTCTTTCAGCTGAGCGCCAAGATCGAACGGGCCCGGTGTTACTTTCTTGTGGCTGCGGACCTTGGGCTTGAAGAGGGAACGTCGGGCGTCTGAGTCGCCATCAGCGATAGCTTCTAGGGGGATGGCGTTGATCGCGTCGCAGATTCTCGATGCCAGAATGCACGTGATAACCAACAGGGGAAGTCCGATGGGGAATTGAGTGCAAGAGAGGACAGAGCAGGCGACAAACATGTGTGGCTCCAGCTTCTGGGCGTTGAGTTCGTGTCGATCCACGAAGTTGTTGTAATCTTTCGGGAAACAGGCCACTGCTCGGAATACCCAATATAGGCAGAAAAAGGGGATGAATAGGAATCCGACAGCCGTGCCGGGCGTTACTCTGGCGTGACCATCCTGTATCGCCTGCCACATCACATATACGAGGCACAGCCAGACGATGGCGCCGTAGGCCAAGGGCACCAGCGCCACGAATAGCCATTCGATCGCTATTCTTGGCTTGCGTTCAAGGAGAGAAAACGCGGCGAGGAGAAGGAGGAGAATGCCCAGTGCGTACCCTCCTGCGATTGACCAAATGAAGACCCGCTTTGAGACTCTCTGCGTCATGCGGCAACCTTCCGGCTTGCGTTCAAGGCCCAATTCCCCAAGCCTACGCGGCGACCTGCCTGATTGCATTGGCCGCGTCGCAGCCTCTGGAAATGATGATCGGTATGATGACAAGGTTGGCCAGGCTCGCTAATCTGCTCACGAGCAATATTGAGCCAGTCACGGTATTGAGTGTTCCGCCTCCGGGTGCGAAATCGATCAAGAGCCCCAACAGTCTCAGGATCTTCGGCAGATACGAGAGGGAGAATGTGATCGATGCGGTCAGGAACAAGCCTTCGGGAAGCGCAGGCGTTCTGACATGGTAGCGGCGTATGTATGCGTTGTAATCCCTGGCCAATCCCCACAACGCCTGGAATGCCCAATAGACGTTGAATACCGGGATCAGAAGCAACGCAAACGCAAGACCCGGTGATGTGCGGGCGTGGCCGTCCTGTATCGAGCGCCACATATCAATGATGAAGACAATGACTGCCAATACGGAACAAAACCCAAAGAAGGTGCCTAGGGGCGCCCCCACCCATTGAAGAACATTCCACGCTTCTGTGCCCCGGAAGACGGACCACGCGGCCCGATATAGCAATGGAGCAATGAAGCTCAGCACAAGACCGCCCAGGAAACACGAGATAAGAAAAGCCTTGGACATTTTTCTTATGTTTTCCTAGATACTCCCGACCGTTACTGGTCTGTGTCCTCCCCCACCTGTGGATAGCCTCATCCGCTAACATCTAGATGTGAGTTGAAAGATGGACTAATCTCTAGGATATTATTTCGAGAGCAGCCCGACGTCAAGTTCCTGAATCTGAAGATGGGATTGAGTCGGCTACGGAATTGGCGGCGAAGCTGTATAATGGGGCGAAAGTAATATCCCATTAAGAAGGGCGGATGTATTGTGAAGAATGCACTACTTGCCATAACGTTGGGGTTCATGCTCATGAGCGGTCTGTTTTCGGGATGTGCGGGGGGTAAGCAGAACAAGGACGGCGCAGATTACCGCGAGAAGATGGTCAAGACCCAGCTCGTCCCACGAGGCATCACAGACGCCAACGTCCTGCGGGCGATGCGCACGGTGAAGCGCCATCTATTTGTGCCCGAGGCGCAGCGTAGCGCAGCTTATAGCGACTATCCTTTGCCGATCGGCGAGGGCCAGACCATCTCGCAGCCCTACATCGTGGCGTTGATGACGCAGCTTCTGGCGGCGAACAAGGATTCGAGGGTGCTGGAGATCGGGACAGGCTCGGGCTATCAGGCGGCGGTGCTTGCCGAGATTGCGAAAGAGGTCTGGACGATCGAGATAATCGAGGCGCTTGGCAAGTCCGCGGAGGCGAGGTTGAAAGAGCTGGGCTACGAGAACGTTCACGTGCGCATCGGGGATGGATATGCTGGCTGGCCGGAGCACGCCCCATTTGATGGCATCATCGTAACGTGCGCCTGTCGTGAGGCGCCACAGCCGCTCGTGGAGCAGCTTGGCGAGGGCGGTCGGATGGTGATTCCGGTCGGCGGGAGCCTCTCGTATCAGACGTTGACACTGTTTGAGAAGAAGAACGGGATACTCCACAAAAAGGACATCACCGGCTGCGTCTTTGTGCCACTTCTGGGCCCTCACGGGTGGGTTACTGGGCGGGAGAAGTAGCCGAGACTCTCCCCCAGAATCCGGTCTAGTGCTTGATGCGGATTCGATCTTTTGGTTGGTTATGTCGCCATCGAGGGTTGTATATCAGCTCGAATGTCCCGGGATTCGCTATTGGTTATCACGCAACAGCTTACTGTCGTTAGGGCGTGCTAGCCTGAACTTGCCTCGCCCGGCCATGCTGTCTGCATTGTCGAGTTCCAGGGCACTGATTCAGAGCTAACTCAAGCTTATCGGACTCGGACGTGGGTTTAATTAGCTGAATCTTGCGCGAACGCTCCGGACTTGGGGGGAGAATGGCGGCGGAGAGTCGCTTGAGACTTGCCAAAAACTGCCTATGAGAGCGGAACTTGACACCTGCACAAAAATTGGTAATACTTTGTGCGGAAGCGGGAGCGAGCGCATCTGTTTGGAGGTACCCCGACGAGACGCAATGGTTCCCACCTCTAATGTATCGGAATGCGATACGAAAAACTTTATCAAACTCAAGAAGAGGAAGGCAGCATGTATCGAGCAGACAGGCAGTTTCTTCTGACGACGATCTTTGTGGTTTGCACTTTGATCGTTACATTTGCGACGATGTTGGTCAGCGCCGACGATTTTTACGTATCGACCGGTGGGAGCGACAGCAACACCGGAACGAGCGCAGTCGACGCATGGCGAACGATCTCGTATGCGATCGACACAGTTCCGACCGATGGGACATGGGCCAACCCGCACATCATCCACGTTGCGCCGGGCACCTACACGTACACGACAGGCGGCTCGGACGACGAGGATTTCCCAATTAGCTGGTCAGAACGCCAGCTCCAACACGTCTGGCTTATTGGAGACGATCGCGACTCAACAATTGTGTCTTACGGCAACTGGGCAAGTTCTGGTGAGGAAGAGCTCGGGCTTTTCGAGGTTATCGGCTTCGCGCAATACCTCAATGACGTAACCATCTCGACGCTGACGATCCGTGATGGTCGGAGCGACGACGATGGGGCCGGCATTTACACCGCGGCCGCGGACGTTACGGTGGACAACTGCGTGGTGGAGGCGTGTCGAACTGTAACGCGAGGTGGAGGGATCAAAGTAGGAAGCCCGAATTACCCGGGGGGCGACGTTGACATAACCAGCTGCATTATCGGTAATGAGAACCAGGAGAACCAGGCGAACTACGGGGGCGGTATTGCCGCTGACAATGATACCACCGTGAACATCGTTGACTGTCTCATTCAGCATAACGAGACATTCTTCGGGGACGGTCAGGGATGTCACGGCGGCGGGATATTCATGGAGGACGCCGGCGGGCTGATCAAGGACTGCTACATCCTCGGGAACATCGCAAGTCCTGACGATTCCGGTTACGGCGGCGGGATATACCTCAAGAACTCAAGTCCGCACATTGAACACAACCAGATACGCGCAACCCTCGCTAATTATCACTATGGCCCTGGCAACCACGCCTACGCAGGCGGCGGGATATACATGACTGGCAACTCCGATCCACTTATCGACGGCTGGAACGAGATAGCTGAGAACTGGGCGGACACGAGCGGCGGCGGGATGTACATCAATGGAGTCGGGTGCGAGCCCGTTATCGAAGGCAACGAGCTCTTCTGGAACCAGGCCGCGGGGCTGAACGGTGGAGCGATCTTCGGCTACAAAAGCAAGGCCAGCGTCGAGAACAACTGGATAGGATGGAATTACGCAGATCAGGCGGGCGGAGGTATTTACTGCGAGGAGGACTATGCCGCGGGCTCCGGTCATGCTGTTTTCGCCATCAACTGGATCCATCACAATGATGCAGGCGACGAGGGCGGCGGCGCTTACTTCAAGAATGGATACAAGAGTGGAGACACAGGGAGCACTTTCGACAATAACAATCTCTGGGCCAACACGGCCAATCGCGGCGGCGGTTTGTGTCTGACCAATTCCTCCAACTTCACTGTGCAGGACAACGGCATCTGGGACAATGACGCCACCGACAGAGGCGACGGGATTCTGGTGAACGGCGGGAGTGTTACGCTATTCAACAACCTGATCTTCTCAAGCAATGGCAATGATGATCAGGGCGTTGGCATCGAGGTCGTAGGCAATGCAGACCTTACCATTAGGAACTTGACGATCGCCGACCATCCGGACTGTGGCATCAAGGGCGTCCTGGGCAACGTCTGGATTTGGGACACAATCATCTGGGGCAACGGAACTAGTGTAACCCCAGGAGGCGCGACGTTCGAGCTTTTCTACTGCGACATCCAGGGCGGCTGGTCGGGGACTGGGTCCGATAATATGAACGAGGAACCGTTGTTCGTGCCATTGGCCGGAGCGAGGGGATACCCGGAGGGCTATTTCCTCAGCCAGACTGCGGCTGGCCAGAGCCCCCCCGATAGCCCTTGTGTTGACGCAGGTTCAACAACTGCGGCAGCGTATTTCACAAACGAGTATTGCACGCGAACCGACGCCGAGAACGACACCGGCGACATGGACATGGGCTATCACTATCTCCACGAGGGCGCAACCTATATCGAGCTCGTGTCGTTCAATGCCAAAGGGCTTAACAAGAGAGTTCTTTTGAGCTGGACAACGGCGACTGAGATAGACAACGCTGGCTTCGACATCTACCGGAAGGAAGAAGGCGGCGCCAGTCTAGTGAAGGTGAATAGCTCGCTCATTTCGGGGCGGGGGACGGCCGGTGGCGGCGCCTCGTATTCCTTTGTCGATACAGGCGTTGTAAGCGGGACAACGTATCTCTATTACCTATGTGACATCGACACGAAGGGCAACGTAACATCTCACGAGCCTGTGAGTGCCACACCATACTCACTTGACCTCCCGTCGCTACAGGGCGACGGGGAGCCCCACAGCGACCTCGCACCGATCAAGATAGGAACCGCAAGATAGATTCTTTGTGAACTTGTGAACTGAAGGTAATTCAAGAGCATTTCTTAACACGAGAAGGGAGAAAAACGACGATGACAGAGAAAACAACCTATGAGGCGCCGAAGGTTATAACGCTTGGGAGCAGGGAGCTGATGTCCCAGCTTGGACCATCACTTTCGTGCACAGGCTTCGGCGGCGCAGTCGATTGTTAGCCAGGTTGGAGTCGCACAAAGCTGACAACATTATGAGCAGCAGGAGACAATGAAGTGATTAGAAGAGAGATACTAACGACTTTTCTATCCGTCCTGTTGATGCTTATCGCGATCGGCTACGTCAGCGCGGCAAACTACTACGTCTCTGTGGGGGGTGCTGGTGCGAACGATGGCTCCAGTTGGGGCAACGCGTTCGCCGAGATACAGGCCGCGGTTGGCGCTTGTGTCAGCGGAGCGGACACGATACACATTGCCAACGGGACGTACAAGGCCGTGTCCAACGGGGGTGAACAGTCGTATCCGATAAACATCGACAGCAAGACGGGCATCACCATGCTGGGCTACGGTCAGAGTAGCCATGGTCCTTGGCTTCAGGGCGACGGCCAGAGCCGGATCACCGTCATCAAACACTGCTCGGACATCACGATCAAGAACTTCAAGGTCTCTGACGGGTCTGCGACCGGCAACGGTGGCGGCATCAGGGTGGTTGGGACCGACGGTGATGAGAACGTTGACATCGTGATGTTTGACTTGGAAATCACCAATAACACAAGCTACGCCAAAGGTGGTGGCATGGCTTGGGAGTACAGCTGCGGCGTTATCTCAAACTGTTGTATCTGGGACAACAGAGCTCCGGGGAACGCCGCGGGGGCGGGCGGCGGCGGCGGCGGCATCTTCCTGATGTGGCCAGCTGCATCTAACACCTATGAGGGCTATTACGTTCGAGACTGCTGCATTTTCTGGAACGAGGCCCAGGCTCAGGGCGGCGGCATTTTGGTCTCCGGCGATCACAACAGCAGCGAGGTCCAGAACAACCTGATACGCCAGAATTGCGTGGGAACAGAGGGCGCAGGCGCGGGCATCGAGAGCAACTGCGCGCGGGTTTACGCCAAGAACAACACAGTTGTTGACAACTATCATTGTGACGACAATATGCCGACGTATGGCAAGGATGCCGCTGGCGGCCCGCCTACTCTGGATGTTTATGGCATTAAGGGCTGCGACACGGAGGGCTACTGGTTGAGGATGATCCACAACATCGTCTATTTCAACGGTCCGCCGGGATTCGACGACGTAAACATCCACAGTAACATCGAGGTTATGTACTCAGATGTTCAGATGACAGGGACCAATTCGCCCTATCCGGGCACAGGGAACATTGACCAGCGCCCGGAGTTTGAGGGCGACCAGGATGAGGAGAGGCCGTGTAACTCCACGTTCTACTTCCTCTCCGAGAACAGCCCTTGCCTCGATGCAGGGATTCCAGCCTACACTGACGAGTGGGGCCAGGGACATTGCGAGTTCGTCAACACCACGACCGGCCAGGGCAAGGACACGAGGTATAGCGTTCACTTGAGCACTGTGGAGGACAAGGATTTCTGGTGCAACGACGGAAACAACCATGACGACCATTACAGGATCGATCTAGGCTACCACTACGATTGGTATGGAATGAACTACATCGAGCTATCCTCGTTCACGGTTGAGGCCGGCTTCAACAAAGCTCTCGTGCGCTGGGAGACAGCAACCGAGATCGACAACGCCGGTTTCTTAGTATATCGTTGCGATGGCGAGGCTACCGGGTGTAGCAAGGTAAGCGAGTTCATTCCTGCAACAGCGTTTGCCGCCGCGGGCGCAGACTATTCGTTCATGGACACAAATGTGAGGCAGGGCGCAACGTACTACTACTATCTAGTCGACATCGACACGAGCGGTAACTGGACTGCGCATGGCCCTCTCATGGCCCAAACTCCTGTCAGGCTAGCTAAGCCCCTAGAACCTGAGATGATGCACGAACTGGTCGTGATGAAGTAGTAATCTGAGAAAACCAACGCTTTCTTGCCAGGCACACCTGGGTGAGGATCGATCTAGCCTCGCACGAGTTTGCCTCGTAGGCTTTAGACTATACGGAAAGGGCCGGCCTTCTGAAGGGTTGGCCTTTTCTCTTTCTTGCGGCATGCAGGAAGGAGACGTTTTGCGCGGGGTCAAGAGACGACATTGCAAAGGGAGATAGGGCTTCGCACGACACATGGCAGTACACACCACCTTACACAGCAGCTGCGCCCGCCACTGCTTGAGAGCACAGCGGCGGGCACAAAAGACCTATCTTAAGAACAAGCTGAAGGCATCGTTACAGTTTGAGCCTCATTCAAATTTGCCGATAGCCGCCCCCAACGTAAGCGCTTTCTCCTGACACAGCGTCGAATACTCTTTGATCTTGTTCTTGTTCAGTCGGTCCTTAGGCACTAGGATCGCCAGAACACCTGTGACACCCTTTTTGTTGTCAGAGACGATCGAGCTGATGCATTGTATCCTTTCGTCCTCGTGAGAGGTCGTGAAGTCGCTCGCCGGCATCGCCTCCCGAATCACTGCATCAACGTTATCAAGCTTGATCCCGAAGAAATCCTCCGAGATGCACTTGCCGAGATACGACTGAAGCCGCATAGGGTCTGGCGTCTCCCGCTCGGAAATGACCAACAGGCCGGGACACTCAGGACAAGTAACAGCGAATACCACTGTCTCCTGTGTGGCCGCCGCGATCTCGTCCATGGCTGGCTCAATCCTGGCATTATCAAAGGTTCTGCGCAACACAGCAGAGCCAAGGGACAATAACTTGGGACCCACTCTGTACGCACCCCTGGGCTTCTGGATAACAAACTTGTGCGTCTTCATAACCTGAAGGACGTGATGAGCAGTCGATTTGCTCACATCAAGCCTGTCAGCGATTTTGCTGACCGTCATCTCTTTCTCACTCCAACACAGCACCTCTAGAACCTTGAGGCAGTGAGAGACCATAGGCAGCAAGAGAGTTTGCTCGCTTACTCGCGCCATTTCGCTACTCCTGTTGTTAATTAATACCTGACACCTTCCCTAACCTGCACGTAGGTGTCACATCACTTTACATGTCAGCATATATGACATACCAAACATAACTCTTGATTACAACTATATATTTTCGCTATCCACTTCAACATTGTCAAGAGGCAATCTTTAGACATACCATTTTGAACATATAAAATGCTTTTAGGCTCCCTGTTGTGTATTTATGATGCCTTCATTGCGACTCACATATACGTGCACAAAACATCATAATATAGGCGTGAAAGCCCAGTTTACACTCCAAGAACAATACCCCATGCCCCCGGTCTGCCAGGCTCCCCTTGTCACAAAACCTTCGTTCCACTTGCAGCGGAAGTGCCGGCAGAGAATGCCTCCAAAGTGAAAGGGCGCGGCATCAAGGCCGCGCCCTTCTGAAACTGCGATATTTTCGGCTTTCCGATGGGTCTTTAATACATCCCGCCGCCTGGCGGCATCTGGGGCATTGAGGACTCCTTCTCTAGGATGTCGGTTACCATCGCCTCGGTCGTGATCATCAGTCCAGCAACGCTTGCGGCGTTCTGAAGCGCTACTCTAGAGACCTTCGTGGGGTCGATAATGCCCGCCTTCATCATGTCAACGTATTCAAGCTTCTCGGCGTCAAAACCGACGTTGCCCTTCTCTTTCTTGACATGCTCCACAACGATTGAGCCTTCTTGCCCCGAGTTCTCGGCGATGTGCTTAAGCGGTTCTACGAGCACTTTCTTGACTATCTCAACCCCGATCTTCTCGTCGCCATCTACCTTCAGCTTATCAAGCACTGGAATCGTGCGAAGATAGGCGACTCCGCCGCCAGGGACGATGCCCTCCTCAACCGCCGCTCGTGTTGCGTTCAACGCATCCTCAACACGGGCCTTGCGCTCCTTCATCTCGCTCTCGGTAGCCGCACCGATCTTGAGAACAGCAACGCCGCCAACCAACTTGGCGAGGCGCTCCTGCAACTTCTCTTTGTCGTAATCCGAGGTCGATGTCTCGATCTGATTCTTAATCTGCTTAACTCGACCCTGAATGTCCTCAGATTTGCCCGCACCTTTCACGATCGTAGTGTTGTCCTTGTCAATAACGATCTTCTTGGCAGTCCCAAGGTCAGCAAGCGTGATCTTCTCCAGCTTCAAGCCGAGGTCCTCGGTGATCGCCTTGCCACCTGTCAAAACGGCAATGTCCCCAAGCATGGCCTTCCTACGCTCGCCAAACCCAGGCGCCTTGACCGCCGCCACCGATAGCGTCCCGCGCAGCTTGTTGACAACCAGTGTCGCAAGCGCCTCGCCCTCGATGTCCTCAGCGACCACCAGAAGAGGTTTGCCCATCCTCGCGATCTGCTCGAGAATGGGGAGAAGGTCCTTCATGTTGTTGATTTTCTTCTCATGGATCAGAATGTAGGGGTCCTCTAAAACGCACTCCATCCGCTCCGCATCCGTCACAAAATAGGGCGAAAGATAGCCACGGTCGAACTGCATCCCCTCGACGAGGTCAAGCGTGGTCTCCATCGCCTTTGCCTCCTCAACCGTGATGACGCCGTCCTTGCCAACCTTCTCCATCGCATCCGCTATCAGTTCGCCTATCTTTCTGTCGTTATTCGCAGAGATCGTGGCAACCTGCGTGATCTGCTCCCTCGTCTCGGTCGGAATGCTCATCTTCTTCAATTCGCCCACGACCGCCTCAACGGCGCTGTCGATGCCACGTTTCAAACCCATCGGGTTCGCGCCAGCGACGACGTTCCTGATACCCTCACGAAACAGAACCTCCGCCAGAACAGTCGCCGTAGTTGTCCCGTCCCCAGCAACGTCCGAAGTCTTGCTCGCAACCTCGTGAACCATCTGGGCGCCCATGTTCTCAAACGGGTCCTCTAGCTCGATCTCTTTAGCGACTGTAACGCCATCTTTTGTTACAGTCGGTGACCCAAACTTCTTGTCCAAAACAACGTTCCGTCCCCTCGGTCCCAACGTTATCTTAACGGCCTTGGCCAGCTGAGCAACGCCCCTTTGCATAGCGTTTCTCGCTTCCTCAGCAAACTTAAGCTGCTTCGCCATATTGGTCTCCTTTCAATGTGGAGTTGTGAGTTGTCTGCAAGTTATCATGAGGAATCCTATTTGAAGGTACCAAGAACATCGTCTTCCTTCATCATCACATACTCCTCATCATCTATCTTCACGTCGGTCCCGGAGTACTTGCCGAATAAGACTCTCTCGCCAACCTTGTACTTCACCGGAATCACTTTGCCCTGAAAATCGCTCATGCGCCCGGGGCCGACCGCGACAATCTTGCCCTGGACAGGCTTCTCCTTCGCGGTATCGGGAATGATGATCCCGCCCTTCTTGACCTCGGTTTCCTCCGTTCTCTTGACTAGCACTCTGTCCTGAGAGGGCTCAAACTTCATAAACGAACCTCCTGTTGAAGTTGTTAGTATTTGGTATTAGCACTCATTCTCAACAAGTGCTATTACTCGCCATCCACAATTCATCCAATATCAAAAACGCTACTTTATGCCCCCTGCCCCAGACCAACGCTTGCATTCAACCTAACAACGCATCAGCCAAGACAGTTCCCACACTCTAGACTATACCTCCTATTGAACAGAATGCAACATGAACCTCGCATCAGCATCGCAGCTTGCGGGGACCGATTCTTCAGCTCGAGGACACGCCACGTCAATCTGTGAAATCTGCGTAATCTGCGGACACGAAGACCAGTCACCGCAGTCCAAAAGGCCGCCCCTGGCTTGGCTCAATCTGATTATTCGGCAGACCCCCAATAATCAGATTGAAGAGGGGAATGTTGCGGCCGCGTCGGGGACGGGGCGCATGGGATGCTGCCCGAAAGGGCACACCACAGGTAGCCGCAGGCGTCAGCCTGACGGTAAAAGAGAGCTCCTATGCCTCGATGATAACCCTCCCGTTGCATTGCATGCACGGCTACCCACGGTATCCCCTGTCGGGGATTGCAGCCTCACTCCTTCATTTACACCCGCCAGGTGAAGGAGGCAGCAGTTCGGACTCCAACATGAACTCATCTATCTACGTGTCAGGCAACTTCAAGAGACAACTTCGCCGACGGTCAATCTGATTTTGGGAAGACCTATTGAGCTTTTCTCGCTAAAAATAGTCTGGTAGAGTCACAACAGCATAAAACTGCGTGGCGGGAGACTCGTTTCCAGGAGGAGGGTGATGGCCAGACTCAGGAAGATACCGTATATGTTGCTTTATGACGGCAACGAGGCGCCAGAGACCGCTCAAAGGGCCGCTGCGTCGCTTTATGAGTCCGGCGCTGTTATGCTGAGCATGGAGGAACTGACTGACCTTTTTCTGGGAGACAGGGGAGAGCTGCCGATCGAGCTTACGGTAATCGAGGCGCAGCTCCAGGAGGCCACGTTCGAGGACATAGGGTTTAGCGGACGATTGCGACGTGTCGTCAACGAATATGACAAGCGCACGGATGGTGGTGCGTTCGTCAGCCCAAAAAAGGATTACCGGCGCTCGGTAATGGACCAGGGCATCACCGGGATGTTGGCCTTCGGCGGGATTTGGTTTCTCGAGCTGTTGTTCTTTCTTTCGCCCTTTGAGCTTCTTAGGACGCTTTTCTTCCCTGGAAGCACTGCTGTCAAGCTGCTGTTTCTCTCGCTACTGCTCGGTGCGGGTCTTGCCGCTATTGAGGGTTACTTCACGGGCATCTTCATGGGCATCTTCGGTCTGGAATGGCTGATAGGGATACTCTTAGGCATCATTCTGGGGGGCATCAGGGCAACTTGCCTCGGCCAACCAATGCCGGCGGCGATGTTTCAATGCGTTGTGGCATCAACAGTCATAGGTGCCGATATCACAATCAAGAAGGACGACATCGATTGCGTGCCCCCGGAATGGCGCGCGGCCATCAAGGGCAAATTCCCCGAGGTCGTGACGATAACCTTGATCGCGCACCTGCTCGTCTATGGGATCAACTGGGTGTGGAGCGAGCTCCTTTTATGAGCGCCAGCATCTCTCTGATGGCTCTGTCAAGGCCCACGAGCACCGCTCGAGCTATGATGCTGTGCCCTATGTTTAGCTCCTGAATATCGCCGATCCCGGCGACGGGCACAACGTTGTAGTAAGTTAGGCCGTGGCCGGCATATACATCCAGGCCGATATTGTCAGCGTACGCGCACGCCTCGGCGACTATCTCCAGTTCATGGGCTTGCTGTGGCAAGCCACGAGCGTTAGCGTAACTTCCTGTGTGTATCTCAACCGCGTCAGCGCCGATCTTTTTGGATGCATCGATCTGTTTCTTGACAGGGTCTATGAACAGACTCGTCTCGATTCCAGCGTCCTTGGCAGCCTCTACCGCCCTTCTGACCGAGCCTTGATCAGTGTCCACGTCGAGACCACCCTCCGTCGTGATCTCCTGGCGACCCTCCGGCACCAACGTTATCTGGTCGGGAATGACCTCGCAAGCGGTCTTAGTCATCTCCTCAGTCGCGGCCATCTCTAGATTGAGCTTTATCTGACAGACCTCTCGAATCAGATGCAGGTCGCGATCGTTGATGTGCCGCCTATCCTCACGTAAGTGGATCGTGATCCCGTGCGCCCCCGCCAAATGAACAATGGTAGCTGCGAAAACGGGGTCTGGCTCAAACGTGCGCCTCGCCTGTCTCATGGTCGCAACATGGTCGATGTTGACGCAAAGCTCCGCCATATCACTCTCCTCCTACACAGTCGTCTCTAATGATGATAGTTACCTTGTCTGGGTCCCTGCTCTTGACTGATATTCCCTCCGGGAAATCGAACCGTGGAGTCCGCAGATAGCGCCCTTTTCCCAGGTCCATTACATCAACTATGCCAACTAGCTGCTCCTCCTGCACGTTCGCAAGTGCCGACACAGGGCCTCTCAGGTCAACGTTGATCCGCGGCGGGACTATCGAGACCGGCCGTTCCGGCGGGACCTGCTGGATCGGGACCGAGAGGAATTTCCTGATTGTGGTCCTCTCCTGAACATCGATTCTAACCAAAACGCTTTTGGTATCGACGAAGTTCACGAGCGGATGTATGGGGATCAGGTAGGCCCGTCCAGCAAATGGCTCGGTCACGCCACTCACATTTATCGCCTCGGTCCTGAGGGAGTCCACGTGGGATAGCACGGATTCTGGCCCCTCCAGGAGGACGGACTTGGGCTCCGAAGTCTTGCTCACGATCGTGAAATCGGGCGCTGGCGTCCCCTTGATGTCGAGATCGATGGGAACCCTCACCGTCGCTTTCCTGCCGACCTTGAGCCGAATGGATGACGGCATCACCGAGGTCACCAACGTCCCCGCAGGAACCTTAATCTGTTCCGGAAATATCCGAACCGTGAGCTCCTTGGGCGAGGAAACATCCGCCAAACTATACGATGCACTTATCTGGTCAGCCGTCAGCAAACTGATCACGCGAGACGTTCCGCGGATTGTTACGTCGATCTTTTCCACCGACTGCTCAAGAATCAGGAGATTAGGCCTCAGTCCCTCGAACTTCAAGGCAACCGGCATCCTTATGTTCTCCTTGTAGCCTGACGCCGCCATAATCCAGAGGAATATCGCTATTAGTCCGGCGAACAACTTGAGTGGCCAATCAGCAAACAGGTGCAATTGCCCTAGCCTGATTCTACTCCACCAGGCCAGCGAAGAGCGAGAGCTCTCATTGCTATCCTTACCTTGCGGGGCGCTATCCATTGCAGCTACCAAAACCATCCCGTCTCATAATACAAATACGCCGTAACTAACTCACTGGCCGGTCGGCGTGTTGTCATCGTCCATTCTCAATATGCGCGGTTTGAAGGTGCGAACCTCCGATTCGTCAATCATTCTATAAGTAACTATAATAATCTTATCGCCCGGCTCACACAACCGGGCCGCCGCACCTTTGACGCAAACTACCTTACTTCCTCGCTTGCCAGCGATCATATACGTCGAAAACCGCACCCCATTCATGACGTTGTACACATCAACCTTCTCTCCAGGAACTATGTCAACCTTGTCCAGAAGGTCCTGGTCCACCTCTAAGCTGCCCTCGTATTCAAGCTCGCAGCTTGTTACGCTGGCCCTATGAATCTTACCGCCGAGAACAATCCTTAGCATCTTTTGAAAACCTCATTAAAAAAACAATTAACTCCCACCATCAAGCCTCAAATGAACCTGCGCCGGGGTCCAGAATGATGTTATCGATCAGCCTAGTGCCCCCAATACGCGCCGCCAAGGCCAGCAGCGTCCTACTCTCCACCCGCGACAGCTCCGCCAGACTCTCAGCATCCCTAGCCTCCAAATACTCCACATCTATCTGAGGTTCACCATCGAGAATAACGCGCGCCGCAGCAACAATCCGCCGCACATCCCGCTCTCCAGCCTCGAACAGACGCCCAGCCTTACTAAGCGACTCGAACAACCTCGAGGCGCAAGCGCGCTGCCCCGAGGAGATGTATTCGTTGCGCGATGATAGCGCAACCCCATCCGGCTCGCGCACCGTCCGCATCACCCTTACTTTAACATCAAGATCAAGGTCGCGAACCAGACGGCTCAGAATGATCGCCTGCTGAGCGTCCTTGCGACCGAGATAGAGAGCATCCGGCCTGACGATATTCAAAAGCTTCGCAACCACAGTCGTAACGCCTCTGAAGTGGCCAGGCCTAGAGGCGCCACACAGCACATCGCCGAGGGCCTTGACCTCCACGAAAGTTGTGAACCCAGAAGGATACATGTCCTCGACCGATGGTGCGAAGACGAGGCTGGCCCCAGCGCCCTCTGCGATGCGGAGGTCGCGCTTCAGGTCTCTCGGATAGCGGCCAAGGTCCTCGTCAGGCCCGAACTGTGTCGGATTGACGAAAATGCTGACGACTGTGTAGCTAAACTCTGACGACGATGCCTCGATCAGGCTCGTGTGCCCCTTGTGCAGCGCACCCATCGTCGGCACAAAGCCGACCGTCTTGCCATCAGCTCTTGCCCGGGCTATGAGGTTCCCAGCTTCGCGCTTGCTTCCTGCAAACTTCATCTCTCACACCTTCTCAGCATCCTGTTGACGGGCAAAAAAAGCCCGACGCTCATCAGCTTTCAGGTGAAATGAGTGCCCATCCGTGGGAAATACCCCCGAGCGGACCTCCCGCACGTAACTTGTGACCGCCTCATTCAGCACGCCAAATCCGTCCACGTATTCCCTAACGTGCTTTGGCCTCTTCTCGCCAGGCCCATTGAGACCGCATAGATCATGAAATACGAGAACCTGGCCATCACAATCAGGCCCGGCGCCTATCCCGATCACAGGCACGCTCACTTCGCCTGTTATGACGGCGGCCACCTCCCTCGGCACAACCTCGATTACAATGCAGAACACGCCGGCACGAGCAAGCGACTTGGCCTCGTCCACCAACCTGCTCGCATCGTCCGCGGCCGACCCCTGGACTTTGAACTCACCAAGCTGATGAATCGATTGCGGCGTCAGACCGATATGTCCCATGACCGATATGCCGGCCTCGCACAGCGCCCGAACCGTGTCGCACCTGGGCCCCGCGCCCTCTATCTTGACGGCTGAGGCGCCGCCCTGCTTGATAAGGACCCCGGCGTTTCTGATCGTCTCCTCCGCGGAGACGTTGAAGCTCATGAATGGCATGTCCGAGACCAGCAGTGCCCGGCTCAGGCCTCTCGCAACCGCCTTCGTATGATGCAACATCTCATCCAGTGTAACAGGCATTGTGCCATCGTAGCCGAGCACCACGTTGCCAACAGAATCACCCACCAGCACCACGTCCGCACCTGCTGCATCCGCGACGCGCGCCGTTGGATAGTCGTAGGCAGTAACCATCGCGATCTTTTGACCCGCCCGCTTCATGGATAGCAGCGCCGGGATAGTTACGCTATTCTCAGCCAACTTCCTTCCTCCGTTGCACAGCTTGCACCCCTGAGCAAGAAAAATGGACCCGAGGCAGAGCCTCGTTCAACAGGAAGGGAAAACCTGCGCCTCGCGCATCCGTCTCGGTCCTATCTGCTCGTGGATCCAAGCGGTCTATAGTATCTCGTACCCTCCCCCATTCGGTCGATCTCGCCGACCAGGTCCATCAAGTCCTCTGGCTGATTGACGAAGTCGATGTCGGACGTGTTGACGACGAGAAGCGGCGTCTCGACGTAATGGAAGAAAAAACAGTTATATGCCCGATTGACTTGGTCCACGTATTCCTCCGTGATCGGTCTCTCATACTCGAGTCCCCGCGTCCGAATCCTGTTCATCAGGACGTCTGTCGTGGCTTGAATGAAGACCACCAGGCTCGGCTTCACCAAGCGGGCATCTAAAAACCCATAGATTCTGTTGTACAATGCTAGCTCGTTCTCATCGAGGTTCAAGTTCGCAAATATCCTGTCCTTGCCAAAGATGTAGTCGGTGAATGTTACCGTCCCAAATATCTCCTGCTGGCTTAGATGCAACAGCTGCTGATACCTGTTGAAGAGAAAAAACAGCTGAGTCTGGAACGCATAACGCTCCTTGTCCCTGTAAAAGTCCGACAGGAACGGGTTCTTGCCCGGCTGCTCCAGCACCGCCTTGCCCTTATAGTGGCTGGCCAGAATCCTAGCAAGGCTTGTCGTCCCTACCCCTATCGGGCCCTCAACTGCGAAATATCTCGTATCCTTCATTGAACAGCTACCCGAACAGACTGGCCAGAGAAGCTCTCGCGATTCATGCCACTACTCAGACGCCGCAGAAGCTCCCGGCACCTTAGCCCAAGAACCGGGTGCACAACGTCAGGTTCCAACTCGCAAAGAGGCGCAAGCACGAAACGCCTCACGTGCATCAAAGCGTGAGGGATTACGAGGTCAGGCGCAAGCACGAGCTCGTTACCATAAAGGAGAATGTCGAGGTCGATGAGCCTCGGCCCCCACCGCTGACGCGAAGGAGCTCTGCCCATCCTCTTCTCTATCCCCTGAAGAGCCTTGAGCAGCGAACGAGGCGAGAGCGATGTCCTGACCTCGGCCACAGCGTTGATGAAGTCCGGCTGGTCCGACCGACCGACCGGCTCGCACTCGTAAAACGACGATACGCCTAGAACGCTAAGACCGGAGACAGAATCAACCAAATCAAGGGCCGTTCGTATGTTACTCTGGCGGTCGCCCAGGTTCGAGCCAAGCCCTACGAATGCCAGAACTTCGGCCTTGGGGGGCGGCGACCCCCGTTGAGCCCTCTTCACTCGCGAAACCTCCACTGCCATCGTCTGCCTTCGCTCCGTGCAACACCGCGCACCACTTCTAACTCATCGTGCAATCGACCGCATCGGCAAGCTCATCGCACCAGCGAGGACAAGCCGACGCGACCACTCACCGAAACTGCTGGAGGCAACATACAATCAGCGACTCGGCAAGTCAACATCCTGACCAAGACCCCAAAAACTGCCAGGCTGAGTAACAAAACAGACCGTCTCTCGGCGCTGAGGCCGGCGTTTTTTCGTCAGCCTCGGGACTGCAAATCAGAGACACATAAGGCATGGAGAAAAAAGAGTCTTTCCTATTATGTGCATTCGTAGTTAAGCAAGATAAACAAATGGTCTTCTAGTATCAGGCAAGGCTAGCTCGCAGATTCTCTCCCACGACTTGCTATCTCGCCCGTCAATCTGTTGAAGTTAGGCAACGTATTCAGTAGATTCGTTTGAGGATTGCGGACCAGTGTAAGAGCTAGGCTTTCAGCTTGGAGAAGAGTGATACGGTGGAGCTAGTTGATTTTTCCGATCCTGATGTTCGGGAGCGGCAGATAATTGAGATGGTCCCCTACGTCAAGTATATCGTGCAGCGCATAGCGTTCAGACTGCCGCCGCACATTGAGACTGACGACCTTGTCAATGCGGGCATACTCGGCCTTATAGATGCGATGAACAAGTTCAACCCAGACCGCGAGGTGCGCTTCAAGACCTATGCTGAGAGCCGTATCCGCGGCTCCATTCTCGACGAGCTCCGTTCACAGGATTGGATACCGATCTCGGTGCGGCGAGAATCGCGCCAGATCGAGAACGCGATACTTCGGGTCTCGCAGGACAGAAACAGGATGGCCACCAACGAGGAGGTCGCCGACGCAATGAACCTCTCGCTCGCGCAGTTCGAGCACCTACTGTCGAAGGTCTCAAGCGTTACGCTGCTAAGCCTCGACTCGTTTCTGGCCAGCGAGGATGACAAGTGGAGTCAGGACAGGCTGTTTCTGGACGCCTCGTCACAAGTTCCCACACCCGACACCAAATACCTGACCGAGGAAGCAAAATCCTTCTTGGCGAAGGAGATAGATAAACTGTCGCGAAAAGAGAGGCTGGTCCTCGCCCTTTACTATTACGAGGACCTGACGATGAAGGAGATCGCGACAATACTTGACATAACAGAAGGTAGGGTCTCCCAGCTCCACGCCGGGGCTATCCTGAAGCTCCGCTCCAGGTTGAGATCGTTCTTTGGGAAATAACGCTCGAGCGGACCCGGTCGAAGTGTCCCCCCCAACACGTCCCGGACAGAATATGAGAGCTAAACGATCCAACACAAGCGATCGAAAAGACTGATGAAACCTGCGAGTGATTAGCACAATTCTCAATGGATAAAACATTCGTTGGCTGACCAAGAGAGCAGCTCCAGCGGGAGCGTAGAGCAATACTTGAAGTGGTTTAACGCTGAGCGTCTCGACCAGCGGTTGCTTGGACTGGCGAGGGAGCTGGATTACAATCTATACGCGCTCACCGGGCCATCCGAGCTTGATGAGCAGAGACAAAGCGATCACGTGAACGGTCTGATCAGGGCCGTGGTAACTCATTGTGAGCTGCTGGCCCGCTCGATAGGCCCCGCTGGCGGCAACGGCGGTGCTAACACCGATCGGTGCGAGGTCAGGCTGCTTGTCGCGTCAAGGGAGGATGAGGAACGCCTCAGGGAGTTGCTCTCACAGTTTAATGCTAGGATTGTGTCAAGAATCCCTTACGAAGCAGTTTGTGACGCCAAAGAGGCCCCGGGATTGACCGCACCCACGGACGCTCCCCCAGGGGGAGTCAAGCGGGCTTCCAGCGAATCGCCGGACACGCATTTGATGAGAGAGCGGGCCGAGAGAGCCTCTCGCGGCACGCTCAATTTTGCCTACCGATTCAAGGAGAACTCGCTTAGAACCATCGACCGGGCCTTGAGCGGCCTTGCGCGGTTCATGGCCGACCGCGACAACCGCCAAGCCTTGCAGGGCGTTTTGAGGTCAATCCAGAAGCTAAAAGGCTTGGGGATCATGTTCGGCTTGCAGGGCGTTGCCAAGCTCGCCTACACCATTGAGTGGTCGCTCGAGAGTGCATTGAAGAGCGATGAGACTCTCGATGACGCATCTCTCGAGGCGCTCCAGAGCAGCATCGGTCTGCTTCCGCGACTCGTGATCAAGTCCGACAGAGGCGAGGCGAGCGTCAAGGAGATCGAGACACACATTGAGCAGTTAAGGGCATTGTTCGTGCTGTTCGCTTCAGGTCAACTTAGGCTGGATGCTCCTGAGCAGAACGCGCTTGAGGCGGAGCTTAACCTTGACCCAGCGTTCCTCGAGTCAGCTTCTCCGTTTGAAAGAAGGCTCCTTCTTGACGCTGTTGAGCGGGGTAAAGAGTGCTACATCGTCTCCATCCGGCCATCAGAAGGGATACTCAAAACAGGGCTCGAGCCTCTGGACCTATACGGAATGCTGGAGGTCGCAGGCGATGTGCTGCTGAACCTGCCCATCCTTGAGGAAGTGCCTGACATAACGGAATACGACGTCAACAAGTATTACTTCCGCTTCAAGTTCCTCATCGCCTCGGATTACAATTCCAAAGAGCTTGAGGGCATACTCGCGACGTTCTACGAGATCGGCGAGATAGAGTTTGAGTTATGCAACCGACTCGAGGTGACCCGTGGTCCGACTTCTGCCGACGACTCGTGGACAGAGGAAATCAAGAGCCGACCCGGTCTGATGGTCCCAGTGCCCTCAGGACACGAGGTCTCTGACGCTGCGATTGCAGACCTGTCTGGACGGGTGGAGCAGATCGCACAGTTCGCCCAGAGCATT